>JBBQIH010000206.1:0-5140 GCA_038324725.1 Cyanobacteriota bacterium
GTCTGCCGGATCATGGATTACGGCAAATACAAGTTTGAGCAGGAGAAGAAGGCCAAGGAGGCCAAGAAGAAGTCGCATCAGACCGAGGTCAAGGAGGTGAAGATGCGCTACAAGATCGATCTGCACGACTACCAGGTGCGCATCGGTCAGGCGGTCCGCTTCCTCAAATCCGGCGACAAGGTGAAGTGCACGGTGATCTTCCGGGGCCGGGAGATCCAGCACACGGCCCTGGCCGAACAGCTGCTGTATCGCATGGCCAAGGATCTTGAAGAGAACGCCGAGATCCAGCAGCCCCCCAAGCGGGAAGGCCGCAACATGATCATGTTCCTGAGCCCGCGCAAACAGGCGGCCGGCAAGACGGCAGCCGCCGCAGCCGGCTGAGCCCTCCCTCAGGCTTGCGCCTCGCTCCCTGGTGCCCCCAGCCCCTGCTCAAAGGCCTCCAGCAGCAGTGCCCAGCCCTGCTGCGCCGCCTCAGGGCGATGGTCGGGCCGGGCTGAGCACATGAAGCCGTGGCCCCCTTCCAGCAGCACCAGCCGGTGCGCACTGGAAACAGCAAGGGCCGCTTCGATCGCCGCCACATCCGCCGGGGGGATGAGGGGATCGCCATCGCCGCAGACGCACAGCAGCGTGCCGCCGATCGACGGCACCAGCTCCAGGCTGGCGGGACCGCCGCCGGGGCGGCCCGTGGCCACACCGGCTCCATAGAAATCCACCGTGACGGCCAGCTGGGGCAGGGTGGCCGCCAGCAGGGCGACGTGGCCGCCGAAACAGAACCCCACGCAACCCAGGCCCGCAGCAGACGCGGGCAGCTGCTGCTGCAGCCAGTCGGCGGCGAGGCCCACATCGGCCAGCAGCTGGTCGGTGCGGGTGAGGTCTTTGTGGCTGCGGCCCAGGGCCAGCTCTTCCGGGTTGTAGCCCAGCTCCAGCTCAGGGGCGGTGCGGGCATACAGGGGTACCGCCAGGACCGCGTAGCCCGCCTCGGCCAGCCGCTGGGCGACGCTGCGGATCCAGCCGTTGAGGCCAAACACCTCCGGCAGCACCAGCACACCCCCGCTGGGCGGGGTGCGGGCGGGTCGGGCCCACCAGCAGCGCAGCGGAACCTGGTCGGGCCGCCGGGGGTCGAGCTGCAGCCAGGAGGCGACGGAATCGGAAGGGGACAAACCGGCACAGGGCAACCGGCACATGGTCGTATGACAACGAGGGAATTGTCACGGGGCCCAAAGCTCCTTAGGGTGGCGGCCAGACCCCCTGGCCACACTGGCGTGCGTTTTCACATTCAGCAGGAGAGCGACATCCCGGCGTCGACCCAGCTGTACAACCAGATCTGCTTCGCCATCGCCGCCCGGCACTACCCGCCGGGCCACAGGCTGCCGAGCACACGCCAGCTGGCCATGCAGACCGGCCTGCACCGCAACACGATCAGCAAGGTCTACCGCCAGCTCGAAACGGACGGCGTGGTGGAGGCCATGGCCGGCTCGGGGATCTATGTGCGCGACCAGCAGAACCCGCGCGAGATCAAGCCGCCGCCGGGGCTGCGCAGCAAGGCGCTGCCTGACATCGACCGCGAGGTGCGCCAGAGCGTCGATGGTCTGCTGAATGCCGGCTGCACCCTGCAGCAGGCCCGCGAACTGCTCACCCGCGAGATCGACTGGCGGCTGCGCTGCGGCGCCCGGGTGCTGGTGAGCACCTCCCGCGAGGACATCGGCGCCTCGATCCTGATCGCCGAGGAACTCAGGCCCAGCCTGGAGGTGCCCGTGGAGGTGGTGCCGATCGAGGAGCTCGAATCGGTCTTGGAAACCTCCAGCAAGGGAACGGTGGTCACCAGCCGCTACTTCCTGCAGGAGGTGGAGCAGATCGCCAAGGTCCATGGGGTGCGGGCCGTCCCCGTCGACCTCAACGACTTCGGCCACGAACTGGGCATGCTCAAGGAACTGCGCCCCGGCAGCTGCGTGGGCCTGGTGAGCATCAGCCCGGGGATCCTGCGGGCCGCCGAAGTGATCCTGCACAGCATGCGGGGCAACGAGCTGCTGGTGATGACGGCCAACCCCGACACCAGCAGCCGCCTGCTGGCCCTGCTGCGGGCCTCCAGCCACGTGATCTGCGACAAGCCCAGCCTGCCCCTGGTGGAGCAGACCCTGCGCCAGAACCGCGCCCAGCTGATGCGCCTGCCCATGGTGCACTGTGCCCAGAGCTACCTTGGCACCGCCACCATTGACCAACTGCGCAAGGAGATCGGCCTCCTGGCGGCCTGAGGTTGGCGGGTAGAATGCTTGTGATTTCTACCATGCAAGGCCATGGGCATGAACATCAAGGACCCCCGGGTCCATGCCATGGCCAAGGAACTGGCCGCACGCCGCGGCACCAGCGTCACGGAGGCCGTGCGTCAGGCCCTGGAGGCGGAGCTCACCAGAACAACGGCGCCCGGGCCTGAGAACGTGCGCTCCACCAAACTGGAAGCCATCCGCCAGATCCAGGCACGCTTCTCGGAGCTGCCGATCAGGGATCCGCGCTGCTCACGCGACCTGCAGGACAGCCTTTATGACAACCAAGGCCTGCCGATCTGAATGACCTCTCCAGCCATGGTCATCGACACCTCCGCCTTTCTGGCCGTGCTGCTCAAGGAAGACGAGGCCGAGGACTTTTCCGTGCTGATGGCGGAGGCCCCGATGCTGCTGATGTCAGCGGCAACGAAGCTGGAAGCCTCGCTGGTGGCCGAAGGCAGCCGCTTCGGCGCCACCAGCGAAGCCGTCGAAGCCCTCTGCCAGGCCCTAGACATTCAGGTCCTGCCCTTTGATCAGAGCCATCTTCTCTGGGCCCTGAGGGGTTGGCGCGAGTTCGGCAAGGGGCGCCACCGGGCAGGCCTGAATCTGGGGGACTGCTTCAGCTACGGACTGGCCAGAGCCATGAACATGCCGTTGCTCTACAAGGGGGATGACTTCAAACGCACCGACGTGCGCTCTCCCGAAGCGAGCACCTGAAGGATCCCACCATGCTCGATGCACTCAGGGCCGACCTGGCCATCATCCGGCAACGGGATCCGGCGGCCAGGGGCACCCTGGAAATCCTGCTCTGCTACCCGGGCTTCCACGCCCTGGAACTGCACCGCGTCAGCCACCGCCTCTGGCGCCTCGGGCTGCCCCTGCTGCCGCGGATGCTGAGCCAGCTGGGGCGCCTGCTCACCGGGGTGGAGATCCACCCCGGGGCCCGGATCGGCCGCGGGGTGTTCATCGACCACGGCATGGGCGTGGTGATCGGGGAGACCAGCGTCATCGGTGACAACTGCCTCCTGTACCAGGGCGTCACCCTGGGGGGCACCGGCAAGGAGCACGGCAAGCGCCACCCCACCTTGATGGACAACGTCGTGGTGGGGGCGGGGGCGAAGGTGCTGGGGGCGATCACCGTGGGCACCAACACCCGCATCGGCGCCGGCTCGGTGCTGCTACGCAACGTGGGGGCCGACAGCACCGTGGTGGGCATTCCCGGCCGGGTGATCCACCAGGCGGGGGCCCGCATCGATCCCCTGGCCCACTCCGCCCTGCCGGATGCGGAGGCCTCGGTGATCCGCAACCTGATGGAGCGGATCGACAGCCTGGAGAGCGACGTCAACCGGCTGCAGGCCTGTCTGAAGGAAGTGGCCGCCGGCAGGCCGCTGCAGGAACCCTGCAGCGGCAACGCCCAGAACCTGCGCGATCGGGAGATTCTGGAATTTCTGGGTGAAACCGCCAACGGCGAGGAAACGACCCTCAGGCCGTAACCGCCTGCGGCACCTGGGGCTGGAACATGAACATCGAGTAGATCACATTGCGGCGCATCTGGGTCATCATCTCGAGGAACATGTCGTAGCCCTCGTTCTTGTATTCGATCAGGGGATCCTTCTGGCCGTAGCCCCGCAGGCCCACCGACTCCCGCAGCGCTTCCATGGCTTGCAGGTGTTCACGCCAGAGGGTATCGATCTGCTGCAGGATGAAGAAGCGCTCCGCTTCCCGCATCAACCCTGGTCGCATCTGCTCGATCTGGCCCTCCTTGATGTCGTAGGCATTGCGCATCTGCTCCTGCAGGAAGGCCTTGAGTTCCTCCATCGAGAGGCCGCCCACCTGGTCGGGGGAGAGATCCTCCAGCAGGTAGATGAACTCCTTGACCTTCTCCACCAGACGGGTGAGATCCCATTCCTCTGGCGGCAGGTCGGGGTTCACGTAGGCCTCGACGATGTCGTCGATGGTGCGCTCGCCATAGCCGATCACCTGCTGCTTGAGCTCGCGGCCCTCCAGCACCCGGCGCCGCTCGGTGTACACGGCCTTGCGCTGGTTGTTCATCACCTCGTCGTACTCGAACACCTGCTTGCGCATGTCGTAATAGTACGTTTCCACCTTCTTCTGGGCCCCCTCCAGGGAGCGGGTGAGCATGCCCGATTCGATCGGCATGTCTTCTTCCACCCGGAAGGCGTTCATCAGGCCCGCCACCCGGTCGCCGCCGAAGATGCGCAGCAGGTTGTCTTCCAGGGAGAGGAAGAAGCGGGTGCTGCCCGGGTCGCCCTGGCGGCCGGCCCGGCCCCGCAGCTGGTTGTCGACGCGGCGCGACTCGTGGCGCTCGGTGCCGATAACATGCAGGCCTCCTGCGGTGCGGACCTGGCCCTCCTCCTGCTTGACCACCCCGTCGTACTCGCCGCGCACCTGGGCGATCAGCTCGCGCAGGCGCTGAATCTGGGGATCGTCGGTGGGGGCCTTCTCCGCCGCCTGGGCGATGCGGTCCTCGAGTTCGAGCACGGTGAGCGTGCGGTCGCCCCAGGCCGCCACCAGCTCGCGGGAGAGGCTGGAGAGGGTCTTGTCGGTGTCGTCGGAAAGGCTGCAGGGGTAGAGGTTGCCGATGGCCCGGGCCTCGGTGGCGGGCTTGGAGCTCGGCGCCACGGCGCCGCCGAAGCCGGCCGGCGTTTCGGTGGAGCGCTGCAGGGGCACCGGGGGACGGTGGCCCTCCTCGGGACGCACCAGCCGGGGCAACAGGACCTCCCGCAGCTTGAGGCGGGCCATGTAATCGCTGTTGCCGCCCAGGATGATGTCGGTGCCCCGGCCGGCCATGTTGGTGGCGATGGTGACGGCGCCGGCCCGGCCCCGCAGCTGGTTGTCGACGCGGCGCGACTCGTGGC
>JBBQIH010000207.1:0-5139 GCA_038324725.1 Cyanobacteriota bacterium
CCAGGTGGGGGCGGGGGTCGGCGTCAGCTACGGCCACCGCTTCCGCACCAGCCGGCCCAGCCGCCTGGCGGTGGTGTCGATCGGCTACGCCGACGGGGTGCCCCGCCAGCTCTCCAACCGCATGGACGTGCTCTTCGACGGCCGGCGCCTGCCCCAGGTGGGCGCCATCACCATGGACCAGCTGGTGATCGACGCCACCGAGGCCCCCCGGATCGAAGTGGGCAGCCTGGTCACCCTGCTGGGCGAACAGGGGGGAGAGATCATCAGCCCCCTCGACTGGAGCGAGCGTTGCGGCACGATCCCCTGGGAGATCCTCTGCGGCTTCAAGCACCGCCTGCCGCGCCTGGCGGTGCCCCCTGAACCTGAAGCGGCGACCGAGCCCTGATAAGCTCTCGTGGCCACTGGAGAGGTGGCTGAGTGGTTGAAAGCGGCTCCCTGCTAAGGAGTTACAGAGGGCAACTTCTGTCGAGGGTTCGAATCCCTCCCTCTCCGTTCCAGGCCCTTCCAGGGCCATGTCCCGCCAGGCCTGCTCAGAGCCTGGCGACGCCACTCCGGCCGAGATAGGCCGCGAATCCCAAGCAAAGGCCGGCATTGATCTGGCCCTGGTGGACCAGGATCCAGCCACAGAGCCGCTCGAGGCGGGCCCGCCCCCAGGCCCCGGTGAGCAACAGCACCATCAGGGGCAGCAGCGAGGGCGCCAGGGTGACCAGGCTCACCAGCAGCACCAGGGCCGCCAGGGGGACGGCCGCCAGGCCGGAACGGGCCAGGTCCTGCAGCGCCGGCAGGTAGAGCAACCAGGGAGGTGAGGTTGCTCGCCATCAGAGCCACCCCCAGCGCGAAGGACTGGACCAGGGAGGGCCTTGCGAGGGCTGGGGCTGGGGGCTCCGACTCCGTGCCGCCATCGCGGTGCAGCGACCGGAAGCCGATGGCGAGCAGCACGGCGGCCAGGACCAGATGGACACCGGCGGACACCGGATCGGCGCCTGTGGCGGGGCGGGCCGGCAGGGATCCCCCCGAACCCAGCCCCACCAGTGCCCAGCCCACCACGACAAGGGCGTTGCCGGCGACGTAGGCCCAGCTCTGCTTCACGCCGGATCCCGCGGCGGTGAGCGTGCGCATCTGTCCCACCAGCAGCAACGGACTCACCGCCGCCCCGAGAGCGAGCGGGACCACGTCGAACGGCAGGGGGGTCAAGGGGCCGGGGTTCGGGGGGGCTGATCGTAGGCAGCCTCAGTCGCCCAGCAGGGCGGCGGCGATCGCCGGCAGCAGGGTGGGATCGGCGGCCCGGGCCCGTCCTTCGCTGAACACCACCAGCAACATCGGTGCCTTGCCGTCCACCTCCACGTAAGCGGCGTCGTGGCGGGCCTGGCTCATCCAGCCGGCCTTGCTCCACAGTCGGGCCCCTTGGGGCAGTCCGGCCCCGAGGAAACCATCCACCTGGTTCTCGGGATCAGCGGCCCGCGCCTGGGGATCGAGCGAGCGCCCCAGCAGCGCCATCATGCGACGGCAGGCCGGTGGCGACACCGCAGCGCCAGCCATCACCCCATGCAGCAGACGGGCCGTGAAATCGGTGCTCAGGCGGTTGCGGTTCTCCAGCTGGGCGCCGTAGAAGTCCCTCTCGCGGCCATAGGGCCCCTCCGCCCAGGTCTTCTGGCAAGCGTTCACCCCCGCCACCTCGCTCCAGCCAAGGCGCGCCAGCCAGTCGTTGATCACCTGGCGCTGGCGGTACCAGGCCGCCGCCCGAGCGGGGGGCAGGGACGGGCCGCTGGTGGTGCCGGTGAGAAGATCCACCACAAGGCTGGTGGCGTCGTTGCCGGAGTCGCGCACCATGTCGGCCAGGGCCCGGCGCAGCTCCGGCCCCTCCTCGATCAGCTGGCGTTGCAGCCAGGCTTCGACGGCCACCAGATACACCAGCTTCACCACACTGGCGGGGTAGCGAGGCCTCTCCCCCTCCCAGCCGGCGCCGCTCACGGTCTGGCCCCAGAAAGCCTCCTGGCCAAGGCCCTCGGAGGCGCCCACCAGCGAAGCGCCGTAGCGGAGCCAGGTGATCGAGAGCTGCTCCCCCAGCCCAGGACGCCCATCCTGTTCCAGTTGGCCGATGAGCTGGCGCAGGGTCTGGCCCATGACCGGATCCGGGCTGTAGAACGCCATCAGCGGCGGCACCTTTGCGATGGCGACCTTAGGCACCCTGCCGGCGCCGGGCCGTTCCTGGACCCTGACCCAGCCGTTGCCGGCCTACAGCCGGCCGCGGGGCCCCGGCCTGGCTACCGAGATCCGGGCAGGCCGGCACCTGAGGGTGCTCGACAGCGCCGAGACCCGCCTGCGGGTGCGGCTGCATGAAGACGGCTACCCGTGCTGGGTGGAGGCGCTGGCCCTCGCCAGCCACGGGCACCCCGCCACGCCGCCACCGCTGCCCCGCCTTGATCGCGACAGGATCGCCGCCCGCCTGGGGTCGGTTCTGGCGTTCGCCGAGGCCGCCCGTCACCAGCCCAACCACTACCTCTGGGGGGGCACCCTGGGCCCCGATTTCGACTGCTCGGGGCTGGTCCAGACCGCTTTCGCCCATGCCGGCATCTGGCTGCCCCGGGATGCCTACCTGCAGGAGCGCTTCTGTCGCCCGGTGGCCGTGGCCAGCGGCATCACCAGCCTGCTGCTCCCGGGCGACCTGCTCTTCTTCGGCACTCCGCAGCGCTGCACCCACGTGGCCCTGCACCTGGGCGGCGGCCGCTACCTGCACAGCTCCGGCCGCCAGCACGGTCGTGACGGCATCGGCATCGACGACCTGACTTCCCGCAAGCCAGATCCGGTGGCGTGCCATTACCGCGCCGAACTGCGGGGCGCAGGGCGGGTGATGCACAGCCACGACGGCAGTCCGCTTCCAGCCTGAGGTAAATTCTGGGCGCGAATTCCGGGAGGGTCATGGCGGAGGCAGCCATGACCCAACGCCCCGATTCAACGCTTGAACTCTCCGTTGTCGTGCCCCTCTACAACGAGGAGGAGAGCCTTCCCCACCTGGTGGAGAAGTTGCTGGCAGCTCTGCGGCCGCTGGGTCGACCCTTTGAACTGGTTCTGGTCGACGACGGCTCAAAGGACGGCACCCCCGCAGTCCTCCGTGATCTGGCCCACAGGGTGCCGGAGCTGGTGGCCGTGCTGTTGCGACGCAACTATGGGCAGACCGCCGCCATGGCCGCCGGGTTTGATGCCAGCGGTGGTGGGGTGATCGTCACCCTCGACGGCGATCTCCAGAACGATCCCGCGGACATCCCGCTGCTGCTGGCACGCCTTGAGCAGGACGACCTGGACCTGGTGAGCGGCTGGCGACACCAACGCCAGGACGGAGCCCTCGATCGGCTGCTGCCGTCCCTTGTGGCCAACCGGCTGATCGCCAGGGTGACAGGAGTGCACCTGCACGACTACGGCTGCTCCCTGAAGGCGTATCGGAGGGAGGTGGTCAGCGACATGAACCTCTACGGGGAACTGCACCGGTTCCTGCCGGCCCTGGCCTTCATCGAGGGGGCCCGCATCGGCGAGGTGAGGGTGTCCCACCAGGCCCGCCGCTACGGCCGCAGCAACTACGGCATCGATCGCACCTTCCGGGTCTTGATGGACCTGCTGACGGTGTGGTTCATGAAGCGGTTCCTGACCCGGCCGATGCACGTGTTCGGCTTCGCCGGCCTGCTGGCCCTGGGGGCGGGGTTGGCCATCGCCCTCTGGCTGGTGGGCGAGAAGCTGCTGCTGGGGGCCGACATCGGCAACCGCCCCCTGCTGCTGATGGCGGTGTTGGCGATCCTCAGCGGGGTGCAGCTGTTCAGTTTCGGTCTGCTGGCTGAGCTGCAGATGCGCACGTATCACGAGAGCCAGGGCCGGCCGATCTACCGGGTGCGGGCCACGCTGCGCGGCGGCGCCGGCTGAACTTTTATGTCACCACCGCTTCCCTGAGAAGCCAGGCAGGAAGGGGTCCTTACAGTACCGGCGGTTCCTATTGGCCCAAGCCATGACTGGTGAATTTGCCGTTGCCTGGATGCCGTCCGTGCTGGTTCCCCTGGTGGGAATCCTCGGCGCAGCGGTGGCCATGGCCCTGCTGTTCAACGTGATCGAGGCGACCGACTGACGACCGGCCCAGGCCCCAGCGTCACTCGCCTCCCCTTCTGACGACCCCCCGATCCGCCCCCCCATGACCGTGACCCCCGTCGCCGACCCGACCGTCGGCAATCTGGCCACCCCCGTCAACAGCAGCTATTTCACCAAGGCCTTCCTGAACGCCCTGCCCGCGTACCGGCCCTCCCTCTCCCCCAACCGTCGTGGTCTTGAGGTGGGCATGGCCCACGGCTACTTCCTCTACGGCCCCTTCGCCTACGCCGGCCCCCTGCGCGCCACCGAGTTCGCCAGCACCGCCGGCCTGCTCGCCACCATCGGCCTGATATCGATCCTCACCGTCTGTCTGTCGATCTACGGCACTGCCGGCAACGGTCCCAACGTCCAACCCCCGGACGCCACCATCGACAACCCGCCCGCCGACCTGTTCACCAAAGCCGGCTGGGCTGAATTCGCCAGCGGCTTCTGGCTGGGTGGCTGCGGTGGTGCGGCCTTCGCCTGGTTCCTCTGCAGCACGGCCATCCAATCGCCGCTGGCCAGCATCGCCGGTGGCGTCTGGAGCGTTGGCTGAGCCAGCTCCTGCTCACCGGATGTCTGCTCAAACCCTGCCTCGGCAGGGTTTTTTATTGGTCAGGCCTCAGCGCTGATCCGGCTTCAGACGATCTGGCTGAAGTTGAAGCCGATGACGTGGTCGTCGAAGTCGCGGTCACCACCACCCAATTTGTCTTCCAGACCAAAGAGATTGGTGCCCAGCGTGCGGAAGTGGCTGATGCCGTCGCTGTTGGCCCCGGCGTAGGCAAAGAAGGTCTGGCCTCGCACCTGGGCGAAGGGCGCCAGGAATGTGGATTCCGAAATGGTGACCGCCGCACTGCTGGATTGGTTATCGCCGACCCGGAGGCCTTGCAGCTCGGTGACGAGGTTGTCGGCGCGCAGGGCGGCGTTGCGGTAGTTGGCCTCACCGGGACGCACCAGATTGCCGGCGGCATCGCGCACGGTGCCACGGGCATCGATGGCGCGGTAGAAGCCGGTGATGGCATCGAAGTT
>JBBQIH010000208.1:0-5106 GCA_038324725.1 Cyanobacteriota bacterium
GGCCCGAGTTCGACCTCTCCCGGCCCGAGGGGCGGCTGCCCACCACCGAAGCCCTGCTCCTGGCCATCCGCGAGCGGCTGGCCCCCCATCTGCCGCTGGTGGCCCTGCGGCTCCACGAACAAACCAACCTCTGGGCCGACGTGCTCTGCGGTCCCACCATTGATCCCATGGAAGCCTTTCTCTCGATCCGCACCCACTTCGCCGCGGCCCACCGCCTGGCCCGTCCCGAGCTCAGCCAGAGCGAAAACGAGGCCATCTACGGCAAGTGCGCCCGCCCCCACGGTCACGGCCACAACTACCTGCTCGATGTCACCGTGCGGGGTCCGATCGATGCGCGCACCGGCATGGTCTGCGACCTGGCCGAGCTGCAGCAGCTGGTGGCCGACCTGGTGGTGGAGCCCTTCGACCACACCTTCCTGAACAAGGACGTGGAGCACTTCGCCGGCTGCGTTCCCACGGCCGAGAACATCGCGCTCCACATCGCCGACCTGCTCAGCGCCCCGATCGCCGCCACCGGCGCCCGGCTGCACAAGGTGCGACTGCAGGAGAGCCCCAACAACGCCGCCGAGGTCTTCGCCGAGACGCCGCAGCTGGAGATGCTGCCGGCGGCGCTTGAAGCCCTCGCGGCGGTTTGAGTCCGGCGGCAGCGGCGGATCCCCGCCAACACGGCTCCCGGCCTGAGCTTCGGCTCGTGCTGGCCGTGAGCCTCGACGGTCGCCTCGCCCCAGCCGAAGGGGGTGCCGCCCAGTTGGGCGGGACCGGTGACCGTCAGGTGCTGGAGGAGGCCCTGGCCTGGGCCGATGCCGCCCTGGTGGGGGCCGAAACCCTGCGGCGCCACGGCAGCACCTGCCTGATCCACCGCCCCCCGCTGCTCGAGGCCCGCCGCTGCCAGGGCCGTTCCGTCCAGCCGATCGCGATCGCGGTCAGCCGCAGCGGCCGGTTGCCCGCCGTTCTGCCCTTTTTCCGCCAGCCCCTGGTCCGCTGGCTGCTGCAGGCCTCTCCTCTGCCCCCCGCTGCCCCTGCGCTGGGCTTCGAGCGCCATCTGCACCTGCAGAGCTGGGGCCAGGCCCTGGAGGCGCTGGGCGGGCTTGGGCTGCGAAGGCTCGTGGTGCTGGGGGGGGCGCAGCTGGCGGCCTCCCTGGCGGCCGAAGACCTGCTCGATGAACTCCAGCTCACCGTCTGCCCCCGGCTGCTTGGCGGCTCCCATGGCTGGTTGCCGGCCGAGGCCCGGGTGGCCCCGCAGGCCCGCGCCGGCTGGCGGCTGGTGGAGCACCGGGCGCTGCCGGGGCACGAACTGCTGCTGCGCTGGCGGCGCCCCGAGGATCAGGGCGTGACCTCCTGAAGGCCGAGGCTGCCGAAACGCTTGCCGAGTTCCCGCAGCGGCATGTCCCGCAGGCTGTCGGTGGGGAGGCCGAACATCCTGGCCAGGCAGCGCTTCACCACCGCCTCGCTGTCATCGCCGAAGCGGCCGCTGACCATCTCGGTGAGCACTCCCAGGCTGCGGCCGCTGTTGTCGGTCTCCTCAATCAGGCACTTGCTGGTGGGTACCGCCAGCTTGCGGCAGGGATCCTGCAGGCTTTTCTCCAGATCCGCCCTGCCGGCGGAGGCCGTCTCCACGCAGACCCGGGTCAACTGGTTTTCCAGCTGGGGACGCAACAGCATCAGCACGGGTCGCAGCAGCCCCGCCCTGGCGGGCGGCGGCTGGGGCAGGACCAAGGCGGTGGCGGCCGTCAGGAGCATCAGGATCCGCAGAGGCTTGGCCATGGCGGGGCAAGGACGCTCGGTCGCAGGGAATCAACCGTTAGTTTTGCGCCTGCCCTGTCCCCCTGCGTCGCCACCGGCCATGGCCGAGCTGCAAGTTTGCTGGCACAAGGCAACGCAGGACATCCCTGAAGACCAGTGGCAGGCCTTGGTGGGGGGCGACGGTGGGCCGCTGGGAGCGGCCGTGGATCGGCCGTTTTATGGCTGGCGCTGGTTGCACCACCTGGAGGCCAGCGGCAGCATTGTTCCCCGCCAGGGCTGGCAGCCCTGCCATCTCGGGCTCTGGCGCCAGGCGCGGCTGGTGGCCCTGGCGCCCCTCTATCTCAAGGGCCACAGCTACGGAGAATTCGTCTTCGACCAATCCTTCGCCCAGCTGGCCGGTCAGCTCGGCCTGCGCTATTACCCCAAGCTCGTCGGCATGAGCCCGGTGAGTCCGGTGCAGGGCTACCGCTTCCATGTGGCGCCCGGGGAAGACGCCGCCGCCCTGACGGCGTTGATGCTGGCGGAGATCGACACGTTCTGTCGCCGGCAGCGCATTCTCAGCTGCAATTTTCTCTATGTGGATCCGGCCTGGCAGCCCCTGGCGGAGGCCGCCGGCTGCGCGCTGTGGATCAACCAGCAGAGCGAATGGCGCAATCCGGGCCATGGGGATTTCGAGGCCTATCTGGCCAGCTTCAATGCCAACCAGCGGCGCAACATCCGCCGCGAACGCCGCTCGGTGGCGGAGGCGGGCCTGACCGTCACGCCCCTGGCTGGAGAAGACATCCCGCCGCCGCTGCTGGAGCGGATGCACGGGTTCTACGAACAGCACTGCAGCCGCTGGGGCCCCTGGGGCAGCAAGTACCTCACGGAGTCCTTCTTCCAAGCGGCCGCCACCGACCTGCGTCAGCACCTTGTGCTGTTCAGTGCCCATCGGGGCGAGCCGATGCAGCCCCTGGCCATGTCGCTCTGTGTGCACGATGCCACCGGCCTCTGGGGACGCTACTGGGGCAGTGACATTGAGCTCGACAACCTGCACTTCGAAGTCTGCTATTACGCTCCGATCGCCTGGGCCATCGGCCGGGGTCTGCAGAGCTTCGATCCCGGCGCCGGCGGCAGCCACAAACGCCGGCGTGGCTTCGTGGCCCAGCCCCGGGCCAGTCTGCACCGCTGGTACGACCCCCGCTTCGACACCATCCTGCGGGAGTGGCTGCCGGGAGCCAACCAGGAGATGCACCAGGCGATCGCGGCGATGAACGCCGAACTCCCTTTCACCGCTGCCTACGATCCCCCCCATGCACCGCGACCCGTGCCCACGCCTGAGCCTGGATGAGGCGCTCTCCCAGCGTTCCATCGACCTCGACCCGTCGGGCTATTTTCTGATCAAAGTGGATGCCGCCGCCGCTGAGCTGGTGGCCGAGCACTACGCCAATGGCATCGATGAACGGGGGCTGGCCACCGATCCCGACACGGGAGAGGTGATCAGCTGCCGGGGCAGCGACCCGCGTGCGCCCGTGGCCACCTATCGAGGCCGCACCGCCAAAGAACTCGGTATCGCCCTTACCGAGGGGGAGGGGCCCCATCCCCTGTCGAGGCTCGACCATGCCCTCTACCTGGGCCGGGAGCTCCAGAAGGCCGAACTCTGTCTGGTGCAGGGCTTGCCCTACGAACAGGACTAGGCAGCACTCTGCCGGGGCCCGACTCAGCGGGAGGCGACGAGACGGCAACGGCCATCCATCATCAAGGCCCCGAGGCCTCCCCGTTTCTCGATCGCCTTCTCCTGGAAGGTGAGGGCTCGACGGTCGATCGTCGTGTGGTGCTCCTCGTCGTGGCCGTGGTCGGGATGAATGACCAGGGGGGCCTTCCCGGCGGCCATTCCAGGAAGTTGATCCGCTGCACGGGGATGGCCCAAGGCGACCTCATCACCGTCGTTGTCAGAGAGGTGGAAGCTCTTGGGTTCCTTCTCCAGAAACGTGATCCGATCGCGGGAGGTTCGCACTGGCAGGCTCCGGCCGTCGGCGAAACGGTCCCGATCATCCCCTTGACCCACACCCACTCTGAAATCGATCTGTCCCTTGGGATCATCCCGATGGCGACAGATCATCGACTGGGGGCCCAGGCTGTCCCAGCGGCTGAGGCCAAGGACCAACATGCCCATACCGCCGATGATGGCAAGAGCCGAGAGCCCGGTAAGCCCAGGGTTCACGCGCTGTGACGTCCTCATGACTGCGCCTCATAGGCAGCAAATCAAACGTACTCAGAGCTCAGACCGGACCTCACCCCAACGACGCTAGGCCGGCTGCAGTTCACGGCTGGTTTCGCGGGATCCTTCGGGCGGCTCCGGGGGCAGGGCGGCGAGCTGGTCCTGGATTTCGCGGGTCACCACGCCTCGGTACTCCTGGAAGTGCTCGTTGTGGGCGAGGGTCACCAGGAACTGCTCCAGGTTGTTGGGGTTGCGGCGGGCGATGGTGAACAGGGAACCCCAGAAGCGGCCGCGGGTGTCGCGCACCAGGCCCTGACGCCAGATCACGATCAGCAGGGCGCGGACATCGGTCCAGCTGGGCAGGCTGGCCTTGCCGAAGGCCGCTGCCGGCACGTACTGATGCCAGCGGGGCTGGCCCATCTTGAGGTAGTAGTGCTTCACCCGATCGATGTAGGCGTTCGGCTCGTAGAGGCGGCAGAAGGCATCCACGTATTCGGTGGCGATCTGACGGATCGGCCGGGTGGGCACGAAGTTGAGCAGGTTGGTCTGGTTGACGCCCTTGGCGTCGGCCTTCTCTTGGATCAGCCGGCCTTCCTTTTCCAGCCGATGCCAGAGTCCTGTGTTGGGCAGGGCTTGAAGCATGCCCATCATCGCGGCGGGAATGCCGGTGCGACTCACGAACTCCACGATCCGATCACCGGCACCGGCCTTCTCGCCGTCGAAGCCGATGATGAAGCCCGCCATCACCCGGATGCCGTAGGAGGTGATCCGGTCGACGGATTCCTCCAGAGAGCTGCGGGTGTTCTGCAGCTTGCCGGCGATTTCGAGGCTCGCCTCGTCGGGTGTCTCGATGCCGAGGAAGACGCTGTCGAAGCGGGCCTCGGCCATCATCAGCATCATGTCGTCGTCAGCGGCGAGATCCACCGAGGCCTCGGTGGCGAAGCTGAAGGGATAGCCGTGTTCGATCTGCCACTGCTTGATCTCCGGCAGCAGCAGCTTGGCGTTGCGTTTATTGCCGATGAAGTTGTCGTCGACCAGGAAGATCGAGCGGCGCCAGCCCAGGTCATAGAGGTACTGAAGTTCGGCCACCAGCTGGGCAGGGGCCTTGGTGCGGGGTTTGCGCCCGTACAGCACGATGATGTCGCAGAATTCGCACTGGAACG
>JBBQIH010000209.1:0-5102 GCA_038324725.1 Cyanobacteriota bacterium
AGCACCGGCGAATTCCGGCTCACCGAACGGGAGGGCAGCGGCAGCCTGCACCAGGAGCTGCTGCAGCTGGAGCCCGCTGAGGTGGTCTGGCCCGGCCAGGGGGACGCCCCCGCCTGGTGCCCCGAGGGACTGCGGCTCACCCCCCTGGCGCGCACCCCCTTCGACGCCACCGAAGCCGCCGCCCTGCTGCGGCGCCGCTTCCGGCTGGCCAGCCTCGATGGCCTGGGGCTGGGGGAGGCGCCGCTGGCGCTGAGGGCCGCCGGGGGTCTGCTGGCCTACCTGGACACCACCCAGCCCGCGGCTGATTCGTCTGCATCGGCGGAGGTGGCCGGGACGGCGATCCCCCTGGAAAGGCCCCGGCTCTGGTACGCCGGCGACCAGCTGGTGCTCGATGCCCAGACCCGCCGCAACCTGGAACTCACCCGCACCCAGCTCGGCGGCTCCCTGCAGGGCTCCCTGCTCTGGGCCCTCGACCGCACCGCCACCGCCATGGGCGGCCGCTGCCTGCGGCGCTGGATCGAGGCCCCCCTGGTGGACCTGGCGGCGATCCTGGAGCGCCAGGAGGCGGTGAGCGAGCTGGTGGAGCAGCGGCCCCTGCGGCTGGCCCTGCGCCGGCTGCTGCGGCCCATGGGGGATCTGGAGCGCCTGGCGGGCCGGGCCGGCGCCGGCAGCGCCTCCGCCCGCGACCTGGTGGCCCTGGCCGATGGCCTCGAGCGCCTGCCTCGCCTGGCGGCCCTGGTGGCCCCCTGCCGCAGCGGCCCCCTGGCGGCCCTGAAGGGTCCCTGGCCCGAGCTGGCCGCCCTGGCCGAACAGGTGCGCCACCACCTGGTGGAGGCGCCGCCCCTGTCGCTCAGCGAGGGGGGGCTGCTCCATGACGGCGTCGATCCAGTGCTGGACGGCCTGCGCAACCAGCTCGACGACCAGGTGGCCTGGCTCTCCCGCCAGGAGGCGATCGAACGGCGGGCCAGCGGCAACCCCAACCTGCGCCTCCAGTACCACCGCAGCTTCGGCTACTTCCTGGCCGTGAGCCGGGCCCGGGCCGCCGCCGTGCCGGAGCACTGGATCCGCCGCCAGACCCTGGCCAACGAGGAACGCTTCGTCACCCCCGAGCTCAAGGGCCGCGAAGGCCGCATCCTGCAGCTGCGCGCCCGCACCTGCCAGCGCGAATATGAACTGTTCTGCGACCTGCGCCGCAGCGTGGGGGAAGCCGCAGGACCTGTGCGGGCGGCCGCCCGGCGGGTGGCGGAACTCGATGCCCTGGCCTCCCTGGCCGAGGTGGCGGCCACCAGCGGCTACTGCCGGCCCGAGCTCAGCGAGGGACGCGAGCTGGAGATCGAGGCGGGGCGCCATCCGGTGGTGGAGCAGCTGCTGGTCGACACCGCCTTCACCGCCAACGACCTGCAGCTGGCGGGAGCCGACCACGGCGGAGACCTTTCACCCGATCTGATCGTGCTCACCGGGCCGAACGCCAGTGGCAAAAGCTGTTATCTGCGCCAGAGCGGCCTGCTGCAGCTGATGGCCCAGATCGGCAGCTGGATCCCCGCCCGCTCCGCCCGGCTCGGCATCGCCGATCGCATCTTCACCCGGGTGGGGGCCGTCGACGACCTGGCCAGCGGCCAGTCCACCTTCATGGTGGAGATGGCCGAAACCGCCAACATCCTTCATCACGCCAGCTCCCGCTCCCTGGTGCTGCTCGATGAGATCGGCCGGGGCACGGCCACCTTCGATGGCCTCTCGATCGCCTGGGCCGTGGCGGAGCACCTGGCCGACGGCATCGGCGCCCGCACCATCTTCGCCACCCACTACCACGAGCTCAACGAGCTCGCCGAGCTGCTGCCCAACGTGGGCAACGCCCAGGTGCTGGTGGAGGAGACCGGCAACGACCTGGTCTTCCTGCACCGGGTCTGCCGGGGCGGCGCCAGCCGCAGCTACGGCATCGAGGCGGCCCGGCTGGCGGGGGTGCCCGCTTCGGTGGTGCTGCGGGCCCGCCAGGTGCTGGGTCGGATCGAGGCCAACAGCCACGTGGCGGTGGGTCTTCAGGGGGGTGGGTCCAGGGCTGCCTGATCCTGAGCCGGCTGATCCAGCCAGGCCCGGCGCAGCAGGGCATTGGCGGCGGCACCCACCAGGCCGGCCCCGCCCTTGCTGCCCTCCAGCCTGATCTGCACCAGGCCACTGGCCGCCAGGTGGCGCTTGCTCTCGGCCACCCCCACGAACCCCACCGGCATGCCGATCACCAGGGCCGGGGCGGCGATGGTTCCGGCTTCCGTCAGCTCCAGCAGCCGCTCCAGGGCCGTGGGGGCGCTGCCCACCAGCACCACCGCCCCCGGGTGCTCCAGCAGCGCCCGCTCCATGCCCGCCGCCGCCCGGGTGCCTCCGGCAGGGGCAACGGCCGGCGCCCAGGCCAGTACCGAATGCACCGGATTGGCGAAGGTGCGCCGGGCCATGGGGGCCACGGCCGCCGCGGCCATCGCCGTGTCGGTGAGGATCGGCGCGCCGGCCGCCAGGGCTTTGAGGCCGGCGGCGCAGGCCCCGGGCCCGAGACGCAGATCCGGCGCCAGGCCCAGATCGCCGCTGCTGTGCACCAGGCGCTCCAGCAGCTCCTGCTCCACCCCCACCAGGCCGGTGGGCCCGAGCCAGGCGCGGATGCGCCGCACGCTCTCCTGGAAGATCGGGTGATCGAGGGAAGCCTCGGGGCTGGCGCTCGTCTGGGGGTCGTTCGTCTGGCGTTGCATCGCCGGCGGCCCAGGGACAGGAAACGGCGAGGCTACGGGAGGCGACCGGGTGGCGAAAGGCGAAAGGCGGAAGGCGGGGGGCAAGCGGCAGGGGGGCTGGCTTGGCGCCACATCCGGGACCTGTACATTGTGTACAGAATCCGTTTTCGGCCGCGAATCCCATGGACACCCTCGGCGTCCTCGAGGCCCGGAAACGCTTCCCCGAGCTGCTTGATCGGGCCCATGGGGGCGAGGAGACCCTGATCTCGCGCCATGGCCACCCAGTGGCGGCCCTGGTCCCCCTGTGGCGCCGACACCGTCCCCAGCGCCAGGCCCTGATCAGCCTCAAGGGCAGCGGCCGCACCTGCTGGCCGGACCCCCTCCCGCTGAACCAACCCGGGCCGATCCAGCCCCTGGACAGCGCCGCCAGCCTGGCCCTGGGCTCGGCCGTGGCGATCGACGCCACGGTGTTGATTCCCTACCTGCGCGGCGACACCTCCAGCCGCCGCTCAGAGCCCCTGATCGCCTCGATCGCCGCGGGCCGCTGGCGGGGAGTGCTCAGCATGGCCACCTTGATGACGCTGATGGAGGGGCCCCTGCGCCTGGGGGACGAAGCCCTGGCGGCCCGCTACGAAGCGGTGTTCAGCGACCCCACGGCCTGGACCCTGGTGAGCCTCACGGCCCAGGTCGCCCTGGCGGCGGCACGCCTGCAACGGCCCGGCTGCCACCCCGCGATGGCACCCGAGGTGGCCCTGGAGCTGGCCTCGGCCCTGCAGGGGGGCGCCACGGCGATGATCAGCCGGGACCCCCGCCTGCTCGCCGCCCTGCCCCATCCGGCGCCCCTGCCCTGATGCCGATTCACCTCTATTGGGGCGACGACGAAGCCGCCCGCCAGCGGGCCCTGGCGGCCCAGATCGAGGCCCTGGTGGATCCGGCCTGGGCCGCGATCAACCTCAGCCGCCTCGATGGCGGCGATCCCGCCCAGGCGGCCCGGGCCCTCGAAGAAGCCCGCACGGCCCCCTTCGGCGCCGGGGCCCGGGTGGTGGTGCTGCAGCGCAGTCCCTTCTGCCAGGCCTGTCCGGCGGAGCTGGCCGCCCAGCTGGAGGCCGCCCTCGAGCTCATCCCCGCCGATGGCCACCTGTTCCTGGTGAGCGAGGGCAAGCCCGACGCCCGGCTGCGCACCACCAAGCGACTGCGGGCCGTGGCGGAGGAGCGGTCCTTTCCCCTGCCCCCGATCTGGGACGGGGCCGGCCAGATCGAACGGGTGGAGAGCGCCGCCCGGGACCGGGGCCTGGCCCTGGCCCCAGGGGCGGCCGAAGCCCTGGCTGAAGCGATCGGCAGCGACGGTCTGCGGCTCGCCAGTGAGCTGGAGAAGCTGGCACTCCACGCCACCAGCGGCGCCGGCAGCGCCGCTGGTGGTGGTGGCGGCCCGATCACAGCCGAAGCGGTGGCCGCCCTGATCGGCGGCCAGGTCACCAGCAGCCTGGCCGTGGGGGATGCCCTGCTGGCCCAGCACCCCGCCGAGGCGATCGCCCTTGTGGAGGCCCTGCTGGAGGCCAACGAACCCGCCCTGCGCCTCGTGGCGGCCCTGGCCAGCCAGATCCGGGGCTGGCTCTGGGTGTGCCTGCTGGAGCGCAGCGGTGAGCAGGACGTGGCCGTGATCGCCAAGGCGGCGGGGATCGGCAATCCCAAGCGGATTTACGTGATGCGCAAACAGATCCGCGGCCGCAGCCCCGAGCAGCTGCTGGCCCTGCTGCGCCGCCTGCTCGACGTGGAGGCCGCCCTCAAGCGCGGCGCCGACCCCGGCGACGCCTTCCGCGACGGCTTCCTGCTGGCCGCCCTGGCGCAGCCCGGCAACGCCCCGCGTCGATAATCGAGCCCGACGCGCCGGCGACGAGCCCATGGGCCTGCTGATACAGAAGTTCGGGGGGACGTCGGTGGCCGACACCGAGCGGATCCGTGCGGTCGCCCGCCGCATCGCCGCCAGCCGCGAGGAGGGCCATGAACTGGTGATCGTGGTGTCGGCCATGGGGCACACCACCGACCAGCTCACCGGCATGGCCGCCAGCCTCTGCAGCGACCCACCGCGGCGGGAGATGGACATGCTGCTGGCCACGGGCGAGCAGGTGTCGATCGCCCTGCTGTCGATGGCCCTGCATGCCGAAGGCGTCCCCGCCGTCTCGATGACCGGTACCCAGGCGGGGATCATCACCGAATCGGCCCATGGCCGGGCCCGCATCCTCGAGGTGCGCACCGAACGCCTGCGCCGCCTGCTGGAGGACGGCCACGTGGTGGTGGTGGCCGGATTCCAGGGCACCAGCAGCGGCCATGCGGGCACCCCGGAGATCACCACCCTGGGGCGCGGCGGCTCCGACACCTCGGCGGTGGCGC
>JBBQIH010000210.1:0-5071 GCA_038324725.1 Cyanobacteriota bacterium
CCGGGGCGCACCTGAATGAGATCACCCGCCACCACGTTCGCCACGGGAATTTCGGTGGCGATCCCATCGCGCAACATCCGCGCCGTGGCTGGCTGGAGCTGGAGCAAGCGGCGGATCGCCTCGGAGGTCTGGCCCCGGGCCCGGGCTTCCAGCAACCGGCCCAGCAGCACCAGGGTGAGGATCACTGCGGCGGTTTCGTAGTAGACGTCGGCGGGCAGACCCTCCTCGGTCAATAAACCCGGGAACACGGTGACCACCAGCGAAGCCAGCCAGGCGATGCCGGTACCGGCAGCCACCAGGGTGTTCATGTCGGCGCTGTGGCGGCGCAGGGCCGACCAGGCACCAGTGAAGAACTCCCGGCCGCACCAGAACAGCACCGGGGTACTCAGCACCAGCTGGGTCCAGGGGCTGGTGAACCACTCGGGCAGCCAGTTGATGTGGACGCCAAGCATGTGGGGCAGGGTGGCGACCATCACCAGACCGGTCAGCACGGCCGCCACCGACAGCTTGCGGCGCAGCAGGGTGAGCTCATGGGCCAGCTCCCGCTCCATCTCCGCCGTGGCGCTGGCGACCGGTTCGGTGTGACAGCAGGGAGAACCCAAGGTGGAGTTGCTCATCAGGGACTGGCCGGGCCCGACGCCAGGACATTCACCCTATGGGCTCCCCTCCGCTGGAGAGTCAAGCCTTGGCTGACCATCCGGCCTCGTCGCCGGATCAGCCTTGGGCCAGCAGGGCCCCCAGGCCCATCTGCTGCAGGATCCCCGAACCGGTGAGGGACTCCAGCGCGAGAGCGATGCCGAAGCCGAGCATCGCCAAACGGCCGTTCAGCAACTCGGCGCGGTGGTGGAAGCCCCAGCCGCTGTCGCTCTCTGGGCTGGCCAGATACATCCGCGGCTCAACGACTTTTGGGTCCAGGAGCTTGGATCCTTCGGTGTCCCACAGGCCACCTTCCGATTCAACGAAATGGTTGACATGGAGCTTGTTCTGAGTCTTTAGAGGAGTTTTCATGGTGATGGCTTGTATTGGAATGGTTGAAAGTTGGGAAGGTAAGATGGTTGATGGAGTCCACCACGACATCCCGTTCAGTGGGAACCTCGGCAGGTTGGCAGCGATCTCGCCTCTGCACCCGAACTGTGATGGTCAAATACCAGCTTCCTTCCCACAACCTAAGGAGGGAATCCAGTGACCAATCAACCGCAGCCGATTGATCTGGACTTCAGGCGGATGACCCATCCTTCAGGTCAGCGAAACGCAGCGCATGCGAGCTGCTCAGGGTGAAACCCGTACGCTTCTGAGAGTGTGCGGCGATCCACACATGGTGAGGGGAAGGGCGCTGCAAGACGCCGCACCTAGGCTGAACTTGTGCCTACCCGTCACGACTGGAATCTCCTGGAGGAGCTGACCCGGCCCTTGCTGGATCGGCTCAGCCTGGGCGAAAAACTCGGCCTGCTCGACGGTGACATCCCGTTCTGGGGTGGCCTGGCGGAGATCGCCCTTCACGATGCCTCCCACCGCCGCCCCTGGCCGGCCGGGGTGTTGAGCCACCTGGGCATCGGCGGGCTGCACTTCGTTGATGGCCCGCGCGGGGTGGTGCTGGAAGGCGGTGCCACCACCTTTCCGGCGCCCATCGGGCGCGGAGCCAGCTGGGACATCGATCTGGAGGAAAGGATCGGCGCGGCGATGGCCAAGGAAGCCAGATCCTTCGGAGCGAATCTGTTCGGCGGCATCTGCGTCAATCTGCTGCGCCATCCTGGCTGGGGCCGGGCCCAGGAGACCTACGGCGAGGACCCGCTGCATGTGGGCGCCATGGGGGCCGCAGCCACCCGTGGCGTGCAACGCCATGCCATTGCCTGCGTCAAGCATTTCGCCCTCAACTCGATCGACAGCGCCCGCTTCCGCGTTGATGTGAGCGCCAGTGAGCGGGTGCTGCAGGAGCTCTACCTGCCCCAGTTCCGCGACTGCGTCGAGGCCGGGGCCCTGGCGGTGATGAGCGCCTACAACAGTGTCAACGGGACCTGGTGCGGCCAGCATCCCCATCTGTTGCAGGAGATCCTCAAGCAGCGCTGGGGCTTCCGCGGCTTCGTGCTCACCGATTTCATCTTCGGCCTCCGCGATGGAGAGGCCGCCATCACGGCCGGCCAGGACCTGGAGATGCCCTTTCGGATGATCTTCGACGCCACGCTTCCAGCGGCCGTGGCCGCAGGGCGGGTGCCGATGGCGCGGATCGATGACGCTGTGCTGCGCTTGCTGCTGGCCCAGGGAACCGTGCCCCGGGGCACCTATCCGGTGAGCCTGCGGGGCTGCCGCGACCACCGGGACCTGGCGCGGCAAGCGGCGACCAGCTCGATCGTGCTGCTCCGAAATGTCGGCCCCGTGCTGCCCCTCAGCGGGATCGGCTCCCTGGCGGTGATTGGACCCCTGGCCGACACCGCCAACCTGGGGGACCGGGGCTCCTCCGACACCCGGCCCGCGCCGGGGTCGGTGGTGACGCCCCTGGCCGGACTGCGGGCGGCGGCGCCCGAACTCCGCCTGCCGTCCAGCGATGGCAGCGATCTGGCCGCGGCCACGGCCCTGGCCGCCCGCTGTGACGCGGCGCTGCTGGTCGTGGGTCTGGACTGGCGCCATGAGGGCGAACACATCCACCCCGCCGACCTGGCCCCGATCCTGGGCCAGGCCCCCCCTCCCGCTGGGCTGCTGCGCCTGGTTGGCCGCCGCCGTTTGCTGCCGTTGTGGTCGCGTCTGGCGGCCGCTGTGGCCCAGGTGACACGCCTGGGTTCGGCCCGCGCCGGAGGCGCCTTCGCCTCGGGTGACCGCACCGCTCTCCAGCTGCCCGCTGAGCAGGAGGCTCTGATCCTGGCCGTCGCCGCCGCCAACCCCCGCACGGTGGTGGTGCTGATGGGGGGCGGAGCGATTCTCTGCGAAGCCTGGCGCCAGCGGGTACCAGGCCTGCTGCTGCTCTGGTACCCCGGCCAGCAGGGCGGGGAGGCCCTCGCCGACGTGCTCCTCGGACGGGTGTCGCCCTCGGGCCGGATGCCCTATGCGGTGCCCACCGATCCCAGCCATCTGCCGCCGTTCGATCCCCGGGCCCGGCAGATCACCTACGACCTGTGGCACGGCTACCGGCGACTGGCGCGCCTCGGTCAGCCGGCGGCCTTCCCCTTCGGTTTCGGCTTGTCTTACAGCCGCTTCAACCACAG
This sequence comes from Cyanobacteriota bacterium, assembly GCA_038324725.1. Lineage (GTDB taxonomy): Bacteria > Cyanobacteriota > Cyanobacteriia > PCC-6307 > Cyanobiaceae > Cyanobium. The sequence goes on from JBBQIH010000210.1 coordinate 3,198, forward strand.
TGATCCGGTGGCCCAGTGGCTCCCCACCCCTTCAGGGGACGAAGGAGCCCTGGAGCTCAGTGTCACGGTGACGAACACCGGGCCGATGGGCGCCGCGGAGGTGGTTCAGGTCTACGCCGAACCTCCCGGCCGGGCCGTGGAGCGTCCGCGACGCACCCTGGTGGGCTTCCGCCGGTTGAACCTGCAGCCAGGCCAGAGCGAAAGGGTGGCGATCAGGATTCCACTGCGGCGCCTTGCCTGGTTTGATCAGAGCCGCGACGCCTTCGTGCTCGAGGGCGGTCGCCACCGGCTGCTGGTGGCACGCCATGCCGAAGATCAAGGGATCGGGGTGGACCTCAACCTCGTGGCCGGGGTAGTGGGCCGATGAAGGATCCGCTGGGGATCAGGGGGCTGGCGATGGTGAGCTCGTGGCGCGGCTGTCCAGGCGCTGCAGCGTGCCCTTGACCCGCAGGTGGTTGTAGCGCTGCAGCCAGATGAAGGGCAGGTTGAACAGGGTCGCGAAGATGAGGTTGATCAACACACCCACCGGCGGCACCCAAAGGGCGGTCACGATCCAGAAGGGCCAGAGCGCCAGATGCACCAGCTCGGCCCGGCGTGTCTCCTCCAGCAGGCGCTGCAGGGTGGGGCGATCCCGGCCCACCAGGCTGTTTTTGGCCACGCCGCCTGGGAAGGCCGTACCGGCGTCGGGCAGCAGAGATTTCCAGCGGTGAATGCCGAGCCGTTGCTCGAAGCCCTCCTGACTCTCTGGCCAGGGACGCCTACCGGTGAGCCAGGTGTCGCGGGCCAGGGCCGACTCGGGCAGCCGATGGGCCAGCCAGCCGATCAGCAGCGACCACAGCAGCCAACCCAGGCCGCAAGCCAGGACCGCTAGCGCGTCGGAAATCGTCTGCCTTTCCATTCGATTGTTCCCCGCTCAAGATTCAGGATCGCCAGAACGAACACCCCCAGAAAGAACAGCACGGGAATCGGAAAGATCAGGCAGATCCAACCAAAGTCGCCGATCCGGCGGGTGACCACCAGCAGCTGCACGGCAAAGGCGAGGTAGAGGAGCAGGCTGGACAGCACGGAAGCGTCCCCCTGCATCGGCCAGCCCAGCAGGGAGGCCGGCAGGCACCAGGCCGACCAGAACAGACCGGAGATCCAGAGAACCACCCCGAGCATCCAGAGCCAGCGCACCTCCCCGGCGGCGGTGGCGAAGTTCTTGGCGAAGCCCACCACCATGTCCTGGAGGCCGCCGGGATACATGCGGTAATCGAGCAGCCCCTGGCCGATGTAAGCGCTCACCCGCAGGCCTTCCTGCTCGTACAGATGGCCCAGGAACCAATCCTCCACCACCTTGCCGGCAACCGCCGCATGGCCACCGATGTGGTCGTAATCAGCCCGGCTGGTGACCATGGCGGGACCGAAGGCCACGCCGCACCCCTTCCCCATCGGCACCGCCATCAGCCCCACCAGGTTGAACAGCACCGAGAGCTGCTCGTAGGGCTTCTCGGTGCGGTGGAAGGGCTGCACCGACACCAGACCACCCAGCTCCTGCTGGGCCGCCACAAGACGTCGCAGGAACTCCGGGTGGGGCTCGGTGTCCGCGTCAAGGAAGATCAGAAGCTCCCCCTCGCTGGCGCGGACGCCATGGTGCAGGGCCCATGTCTTGCCGCACCAGCCCTCCGCCAGGGGCGGCGGCTGCATCACCCTGACCCCGGCGTCCGTGGCGACGGCGGTTGTGCGATCACTGGAGTGGTCGTCGATCACGATCACCTCCGAGGGGTTGAGGCTCTGCAGCTGCAGGGCGGACAGCAGTTTCGGCAGGGTATGTTCCTCGTTACGGGCCGGAATCAGCACCGAAAGCGTCGGATGACCCTGCACCCTGGATGCCG
>JBBQIH010000211.1:0-5062 GCA_038324725.1 Cyanobacteriota bacterium
CTTCCCAGCCAGCCGTCCTGCAGCTCGAAGGGGGCGCTCAGCACCCGTGGACCCTCCGGCACCACCATCACCAGCCGGCGTGGACCCTCCAGGGCTGACAGCAGCAGCACGAGAAGGGGTAGCAGCGGCAGCAAGAGACTGGCCAAGGGCCAGAGCAGCAGCGCCGGATCGCGCCGCCCGCCAAGAGGAGACGGCCCCATCAGCTGCTGGCCTCCTGTGCATCCCTACGGTGGGGGAGGCGTTGTGACGAGGGGATGGTCAAACCACTGCTCCAGATGCTGCTGATGGTCGGCTGGACCTTTCTGGGCATCATCCTCATCTACCTCGGGCTGCTGCTCTTCGATCGCCTCTCCCCGATCGACTATCGCGCCGAGATCCGCCGCGGCAACATCGCCGCCGGTGTGGTGCTGGGGGCCGTGATTCTGGCCATTGCCGCCGTGGTGGTGGCGGTGCTCTCCACCTGATCCGCCGTCCCCTTTGACCCGTCCCTTCGCGGCAGCGCTGCGCCCGATCGAGGCCTGGTTCAGCCACTGCGGCTGGCGGCCAATGCCGTTCCAGCGACAGTGCTGGCGGGCCTACCTGGAGGGGGCCAGCGGCCTGATCCAGGTACCCACGGGCTCCGGGAAAACCTACGCCGCCGTGATGGGGCCGATCGCGGCGATGCTGGAGGAGAACGGGGGCGCCGGGCCGGATGGCGGGCTGCGCCTGCTGGTGCTGACGCCCCTGCGGGCCCTGAGCCGGGATCTGCTGCTGGCGATCCAGGAGCCGATCGACAGCATGGGTTGGCCGCTGCGGGTGGGGCTGCGCAACGGCGACACCAGCAGCCATGAACGCGGCAAGCAGCTGAAGGCGCCGCCGCAGATCCTGATCACCACCCCCGAATCCCTGTCCCTGCTTCTGGCCGGCCCCCGGGCCGAGGCGCTGTTCGACGACCTCGAGGCGGTGGTGATTGATGAATGGCACGAGCTGATGGGCAGCAAGCGGGGCTCCCAGAGCGAGCTGTGCCTGAGCTGGTTGCGCAGCCGGCGGCCGGCCCTGCGCACCTGGGCGATCAGCGCCACGATCGGCAACCTCGAGGAGGCGGCCCGGGCTGCGGTGGGCGTCGGCGTCGAGCCGCGCCTCATCACCGCCCGGATCCGGCGGGACACGGAGATCCGCAGCCTGCTTCCCGACACGATCGACGGCTTCCCCTGGGCCGGCCATCTGGGCCTGCGCATGTACGAGGAGCTGGTGGCGGCCATGGAGCCCGATGTCTCCACGCTGCTGTTCACCAACACCCGCAACCAGGCCGAACGCTGGCACCAGTGCCTGCGCTTCGCCTGCCCGGAGATGGAAGGCACCCTGGCCCTGCACCACAGCGCCATTGACCGGGCCACCCGCGAAGCCATCGAGGCGGGGGTGAAGGCCGCCGCGATCCGCTGGGTGGTCTGCACCAGTTCCCTCGATCTGGGGGTGGACTTCCAGCCGGTGGAGCGGGTGGTGCAGATCGGCAGTGCCAAGAACCTGGCCCGGCTGCTGCAGCGGGCGGGCCGTTCGGCCCATGCGCCCGGCGGCACGGCCCAGGTGCTGTTCATGCCCACCAACGCTCTGGAGCTTCTGGAGGTCTCAGCGATGCGCCGTGGGCTGGGCGAGGGACTGGTGGAACACCGTCGCCCACCCCAGGCACCGCTCGATGTGCTGCTGCAGCACCTGGTCAGCCTGGCCTGCGGTCCGGGCTTCGAGCCCGAGGCCACGTTGGAGGCCGTGCGCCGCACCTGGAGCTACCGCCAGCTGGAGCGCAGCTGCTGGGATTGGTGTTTGCGCTTTCTGGAGGACGGGGGTGACTGCCTGGGGGCCTACCCGCGCTACCGCAAGCTGGAACGGGAGCCGGCCGAGCCCACAGGAAACGCACTGCAGCGCTTCGTGGTGCGGGAGCAGGCCGTGGCCCGCCTGCACCGTCTCAACATCGGCACGATCAGCGCCGATCGGGCCGTGACCGTGCGCTTCGTGCGCGGGGCCGTACTGGGTCACGTGGAGGAGGTGTTCATCGGCCGGCTCAAACCAGGGGATGTCTTCTTTTTCGCTGGGCGGCAGTTGGAATTCGTGCGACTGCGGGAGATGACCGCGATGGTCAAGGCGACGACGCGCCGCAGCGCCATGGTGCCGGCCTGGGGCGGGGGCCAGATGGCCCTCTCCGATCTGCTCAGCGCCCATCTGCGCAAAGAGGTGGATCGCTGTGCCCGCGCCCTCGAAGGGGAGCAGGGTTTTGCGCTCGACACCGCCGAACTACAGGCCCTGCGGCCGCTGCTGGAGCGCCAGCTGCTTCTCTCCGCCCTGCCCCGCAGCCAGCAGTTTCTGGTGGAGGTGTGCCACACCCGGGAGGGCAGCCACCTCTACGCCTTTCCCTTCGAAGGCCGCTTCGTGCATGAGGGCCTGGGCTTTCTGTGGTCCTGGCGGCTGGCCCGCCACCATCCCGGCACCTTCACGGTGTCGGTGAACGACTACGGCTTTGAGCTGCTGGCGGCCCGGGACTATCCCTTTGAGGAGCTGCTTGAACGCCATGGCCAGACCCTGCTGGACCCTGAAGGCCTACTGGAGGATCTGGAGCGCGCCATCAACCTGTCGGAGCTGTGCCGCCGCCGCTTTCGCTCCATCGCCCAGGTGAGTGGTCTGGTGCTGAATGGCTATCCCGGCCAGGCCCGCTCCGGCGGCCAGCTGCAGATCAGCGCCGCCCTGCTGTTCGATGTCTTTGAGCGCCACGAGCCCGGCAACCTGCTGCTGGCCCAGGCCCGCCGTGAAGTGCTGGAGGAGCAACTCGACCTCGGACGCCTGCTCAGCACCTTGCAGCGGCTTCAGGGGAGCGAATGGCTGCAGCGGCGCCTGCCGAGGCCCGGCCCGCTGGCCTTCCCGTTACTGGCGGAGCGGCTCAACAACCGGATGAGCAACGAATCACTGCTGGAGCGGCTCCAGAAGCTGCGGCAACAGGCGGAGCGCGCTGAAGGAACCTGAGGCGCTTGGGACTAGTGCCTGGGCTGGGGGAAAAACTGGGTTGCTGAGATCAACGGAGGGGGTGGGATTCGAACCCACGGAATCTTTCGATTCGCCGGTTTTCAAGACCGGAGCCATCAACCACTCGACCACCCCTCCAGGCTGGACGGCCCCGACCCTACAGCTGGTTGGGCAACCCCTTACAGCCTCCAGGAAGGGTCTGGCGGGAACGGGCACCCGACCAGGCCGCCAGGTAGGCGCGATTGTCAGGATCCAGCTGGCGCACACCGCTGAGATTGATGTTCTCCACCTGGGCCCCGGTGCCGGCGCCTCCGGCGTGGTCCGGCTCCATCTGGGCCTGGTGCGGGGTGGCCTCCAGGGCGTCGCCGTAGAAAAACCGAGCGGCCTTCAGACAGGCGCCCTGGAGATTGGCACCAGCCAGATTCACCGCCGCCAGATTGGCCTCGGCCAGGTCGGCACCGGAGAGATCGGCGCCGGAGAGATCAGCGCCGTTGAAGTCGATGGCGCGCAGGTCGGTGCCGGCAAGGTCGGCGCCCCGCAGCATGCTCTGCAGGCGGATCACAGGAACTCCCCGCAGGCGGTCCTCCTCGTAGCTGCCTTCGCCGTCGAGGATGGCGCGCCCAAGGCGTTGGTCACGCCGCAGGGGGGTGAGCAACCTCGCGTGGGAAAGAAAGCGCAGGATCCTGGCCTTGCCGTCACCATCGATGCTGCTCAGAACGGCGGCCAGGCGGCCCTCCGCCAGCATCCGCTCCAGGGGCCAGTCCTCCAGCAAGCCCTCCTCATCGCTGATCAGCTCGGAGATGCCATGGATGAAGCTGTCGATGGTCTGGGCCTGGGTGATGCGGTTCTGCTGGGTGGTGAGCCGCTGATCCACCATCACCTGACGCCAGGCGATCATCAGGGCCACCAGGGCCACCAGGATCTGGCCGATGGCCCCGATCACCCCCTCGCCGAAGGCGCCGATCGCCTCCCAGTCCCCGTTGCGGTAGATCGCCAGCAGCGGGTCGAGCCAGCCGAGGGCCAGGGGAATCGACAGCAGGGCCAGGACCAGGGCGAGGGTCGCCACCAGCCGGACGGTGGGGGGGTCTTCCAGGTGGCGGACCAGGAGCTGCCAGAGGGGAGGCAGCAGTTGGCGCAGGGCCAGGGCCAGCGTCAGCAGCGCCGCCGCCAGGGCCAGCCAGGCCACTCCCAGCAGCAGGGCCGCCAGCAGGACCAGAAGGGTGAGCAGCAACTGCAGCCCCGCCCCATGGCGCAGGCGCGTCCAGGGGCCACCCGCCCGCAGGGCAAGGGGCGGAGCAGCGGCGCCGGCCAGGGAGCGGTCGTCCGGTTTGGTGCTCATGGCAGGGGGCTGCTCTGGAAGAAGAACCCGGCCGCGAGGATGGCGTAGGCCGCCAGCAGGAGCACACCCTCGAGCCAGTCGGAGCGTCCGTCGAGGCTGACCAGATTGCTCACCAGAACGGCCGTCGCCACCGCGACCACCTCATAGACGTTGAAGGTGAGATCGAGGGGATGGCCGAGCAGGGGAGCCACCAGCAGCAGCACCGGCACCACCAGCAGACCCACCAGCAGGGTGGACCCGAGGGCCACCGACACGGCCAGGTCCATCTTGTCCTTGCGCGCCATGCTCACCGCTGTGAGGTACTCGGCAGCACCACCCAGCAGGGGCAGCAGCACCACGCCAGTGAACAGGGCCGAGAGACCGAGGGACTCGGTGACGGTCTCCACGACGCCGACGAACAGCTCGGAGGCATAGGCCAGCCCCACGGTGGCCGCCAGCAACACGGCGACCCACGGAAGCAGGGGCGGCAGGTGGGCACGTTCAGCGCTGTGGCCGGGATCCTCAGCCTCGACGAGCAGGTCCGCTTCTGCCACCGCGTAAAGCGTTCGATGGGTTTTCAGGGAGAACAGCAGCGTGAGGCCATAGACAGCTAGCAGCACCCAGGCCACAAACAGCGAAAAGGACTCGGCGGCTGCCGCGTCCAGCCCCCCGGGGGCGCGCCCCGCCCTGCCCCGGCGGCGGGGGGGGGGGGGCGGCCGCGCGGGCGGGGGGGGGGGCGGGGCGGGGGGGCGGGGC
>JBBQIH010000212.1:0-5019 GCA_038324725.1 Cyanobacteriota bacterium
AGCAGCGGGTGCTGCGGCTGTTGCGGCTCCAGGGCTGGCAGCTGCTGGAGCGCAACTGGCGCTGCCCCTGGGGGGAACTCGACCTGGTGCTCCACAAGCCGGGGCGTCTGCTGCTGGTGGAGGTCAAGGGGCGCCGGCGCTCGGGTCTCGATGGCTCGGGCACCGCCGCGCTGCGCCGGCCGAAGCGGCAACGCCTGGAGCGGGCCTGGAACTGCTGGCTGGCGGCCCACCCCGACTGGGAGCGGACGCCGGTGGAGCAGGTGGCGGCCCTGGTGCCACTGCCGCCATCGCGGGCGCCGGTGCGCTGGATCCGGTTGGGTGATTGAACGCGTCCGGGCCGGGGAGCCGGCTCAGGGCTGACTGGAGGCCGGAGTGGCCGTGGCTGGGGCTGGGCTGGCTGGGGTTGTTGTGTAGAAGACCGTGCAGCGGTAACGGGTGTTGCCCATGCCCACTTCCAGGTCTTCGCAGACCGTGCGGGTCACCGTGGCGCCTTTGGGCACCTGGCTCTTGGCCTGCTGGCGGGTGGCCTCACGGTTGAAGATCGATTCGGCGGTGACGCTGCCGGCGTGGGCGGCGCCAGCCAGCAGGGCAAGGCTGCCCGCCAGCAGGGCACCGGTCAGGCGGAAACCATGGGCCATGGCAGAGGGGGGGATCACTGCTCCTGCTCTAGCCAGGCCTGACGGCCCTGCAATCTGGGGAGACCTGCCGGCGCCTCCATGACCTTCAGCGGCCACCGGGCCCGCAAGCGCTTCGGCCAGCATTGGCTCACCGATCCCCAGATCCTCGATCGCATCGTGGCCGCCGCCGATCTGCACGGCGCTGACCATGTCCTGGAGGTGGGCCCGGGGCGGGGCGCCCTGACCGAACGGCTGCTGGCGTCCCCGGCGGCGTCCCTGCTGGCCGTGGAGCTGGACCGGGACCTGGTGGCGGGCCTACGGCAGCGGTTCAGCGGCGACGGGCGCTTCAGCCTCATCGAGGGAGACGTGCTCGAACTGGCGCTGCCCTGCCCCGAGCGGCCCCTCCCCACCAAGGTGGTCGCCAACATCCCGTACAACATCACCGGCCCGCTGCTGGAGGTGCTGGTGGGCCGCCTCGGCCGCCCGGCCCCCTGCCGCTTTGAGCGGCTGGTGCTGCTGGTGCAGCAGGAGGTGGGCCAGCGCATCCGGGCACGGCCGGGCAGCAGCGCCTTCTCGGCCCTCAGCGTGCGGATGCAGTTGCTGGCCCGCTGCAGCAGCGTCTGTACAGTGCCGCCCCGCTGCTTCTCGCCCCCGCCGAAGGTCACCTCGGAGGTGATCGTGATCGAGCCTGTGGCGGCGACGGACCTGCCACCGCTGGATCAGGCCCTGGCGGTGGAGAGCCTGCTGCGGCGCTGCTTCGCCGGACGGCGCAAGATGCTGCGCACCAGCCTGGCGGGCCTGTTGCCGGCGCCGGCCCTGCTGGAGCTGGCCGCGGGCGCCGGTGTGGACCTGCAGCAGCGGCCCCAGGAGCTGGCGCCCGCCCAGTGGCTCGCGCTCGCCACCGGCTTGAATCGGTCCTCCAGCGCCGAACCCGGCGGAGCGTGACACCGATGGCAGATGTGACGGTGCGGGCCCCCGCCAAGATCAACCTGCAGCTCGAGGTGCTGGGCCTGCGGCCCGATGGCTACCACGAGCTGGCGATGGTGATGCAGAGCATCGACCTGGCCGACACCCTGGTGCTGCGTGCCAGTGCCGACGCCACGATCCGGCTGCGCTGTGACGATGCGGACCTGCCCACCGACGGCACCAACCTGATCGTCAAGGCGGCGGAGCTGTTGCGTTCCCGCGTGGGCCTGCCGGAGCTGGGGGTGGAGATCACGTTGCACAAGCGCATCCCCATCGGCGCTGGCCTGGCGGGCGGCTCCAGCGATGGGGCCGCCGCCCTGGTGGGTCTTGATGCCCTCTGGGGTTTATCTCTGGGCAGCGAGCGGCTGCATGGCCTGGCGGCCGAACTGGGATCCGACATGCCCTTCTGTCTGGAGGGGGGCACCCAGCTCTGCTTCGGCCGCGGGGAGCGGCTGGAGCCGGTGCCGCAGCAGCCGGTGGCGGAGCGGGCGGTGCTGCTGCTCAAGCACCCGCAGGCCAGCGTCTCCACGCCCTGGGCCTACGGCCGTTGCCGGGACCAGCGCAGCGACTTCTACCTCGACAGCGAGGCGGACTTCGAGCAGCGGCGCCAGGCCCTGCGCCACGGCCCCCTGCTGGCCGCTCTGGCCGACTCCGGCCCCCTGCCACCGCTGCGCAATGACCTCCAGTCGGTGGTGGCGCCGGAGGTGGAGAGCGTCCGCTCTGGCCTTGCGCTGTTGCGCCGCGGCCCGGAGGCCCTGGCCGTGGCGATGAGCGGTTCCGGACCGAGCCTCTACGCGCTCTACCCCGACCTGCCGGCGGCCCAGGCGGCCCAGGCCGCCCTGGCGGAGGAGCTCGACGCCCTGGGTTTCGCCTCGTGGTGCTGCCGTTGCGGCGGGTCCGGTGTCAGCCTGGTGACGGATGGATCCCCCCCATGACGGACGAACGCCCCACTCCGCCCCCGCGCAAGGGACCGCTCAGCTTCCTGTCCGGCGCCCTCACCAGTGGCCTGCTGGCCTGGTTGAGCCTGGGCGTCAGCCAGCGGGTGGTGGGCTGGTACGTGACCCATCCGCCCCACTTCGATTCGGCCTTCGCCCAGAGCATCGCCACGGCGATGAAGACCCTGATGGTGGGGATGTGCTTCCTGGCCACCTTCAGCTTCGCCTTCATCGGCCTGGGGCTGTTCCTGGTGTTCATCCGCAGCCTGCTGCCGGCCGAAGCGGAATCTCCTTCCTAAACTGCCGCCACCGCCGCCCTTCGCCCCGATGACTCCCCACGACCTGGGTCTGCTGGTGGTCCTGCTGCTGCCGGGCATGCTCCTGTCGGTCCTGCTGCTCAGCACCTTCGCCGCCGGCGGCTGAGATAGGTTGGCCGCGCAAAGGCCCCCGCTCCGTGGCTGAAACTCTCCTGTTCAACGCCCTGCGCGACGCCATCGACGAGGAGATGGCGCGCGACCCCCATGTCTGTGTCATGGGAGAGGACGTGGGCCATTACGGCGGCTCCTACAAGGTCACCAAGGACCTCTGCGAGAAGTACGGCGAACTGCGGGTGCTGGACACCCCCATCGCCGAGAACAGCTTCACCGGCATGGCCGTCGGCGCCGCCATGACCGGCCTGAGGCCGATCGTGGAGGGCATGAACATGGGCTTCCTCCTGCTCGCCTTCAACCAGATCTCCAACAACATGGGGATGCTGCGTTACACCAGTGGCGGCAACTACACCATCCCGGCTGTGGTGCGCGGTCCCGGTGGTGTCGGTCGTCAGCTCGGTGCGGAGCACAGCCAGCGCCTCGAGGCCTATTTTCATGCCGTTCCTGGCATCAAGATCGTGGCGGTGAGCACCCCCACCAATGCGAAGGGCCTGATGAAGGCCGCCATCCGCGATAACAATCCCGTGCTTTTCTTCGAGCACGTTCTGCTTTACAATCTCAGCGAGGACATCCCCGAAGGGGATTACATCTGCGCCCTCGACCAGGCCGAAGTGGTTCGGGAAGGCACCGACGTCACGATCCTCACCTACTCCCGCATGCGTCACCACTGCCTGAAGGCGGTGGAGCAGTTGGAGCGGGAGGGCGTCGATGTCGAGCTGATCGACCTGGTCAGCCTCAAGCCCTTCGACATGGAGACCATCGCCCGCTCGATCCGCAAGACCCACAAAGTGATCGTGGTGGAGGAGTGCATGAAGACCGGTGGCATCGGTGCCGAGCTGATCGCCCTGGTCACGGAGCACTGCTTCGACGATCTCGATGCCCGGCCCTTGCGCCTTTCTTCCCAGGACATCCCCACGCCCTACAACGGCAATCTCGAGAACCTCACCATCATTCAGCCGCATCAGATCGTTGCGGCGGCGCTCGACCTGAAAGCGGGCCGTCGCTGAGATGGGACGCCAACAGGGCTGGTTTGCCCTCATCCTTGCCCTCACCATCGCTTCCGCTGCCCTGCTGGCCAACTACGGACTGCAGCTGGGTCTGGACCTCCGCGGCGGCAGCCAGCTCACCCTCCAGGTGATGCCCGCCGGTGCCATCACCCGGGTGGACACCGAACAGCTGGAGGCGGTCAAAGAGGTGCTCGAACGGCGCATCAACGGGCTCGGGGTGGCCGAATCCACCCTCCAGTCCGTGGGCAACGACCAGCTGGTGCTGCAGCTTCCCGGCGAGCAGGATCCCAGCCAGGCGGCCAGGGTCCTCGGCAGCACGGCCCTGCTCGACTTCCGCGCCCAGAAGCCCGGCACCGAGGAGGAGATGCGCGGTCTGCTCGGCCTCAAGCGCCAGGCCGATTCCGTGCTGCGGGCCAAGCGCCCCCCCTCCCCCAGCGACGACCCCACGGCCCCGCCGCCGCCCGAGACCCCACCCCTTTCCCAGCAGGACCTCTCCAGGGCGCTCACCTCCCTGGGGATCGAGGTTCCCGATGGCAGCAGCGAGGTGGATCAGATCGAGCTGTTGCTCATGGAGACCAACCGGCGGATCCTCAGCCTCTACGGACCGGCGCTGATCACGGGCAAGGACCTCACCAGCGCCGGTCGTCAGCAGCAGGCCACCGGTAGCGGCTGGGAGGTGACGCTTGGCTTCAACCGTGAAGGGGGCGAGAAGTTCGCAGCCCTCACCCAGTCCATCGCAGGCACCGGTCGGGTGCTCGGCATCGTCCTCGATGGCCGCTCGATCAGCGAGGCCAGCGTGGGCGAGCAGTTCAAGGTGGCCGGCATCACCGGAGGATCCGCCTCGATCAGCGGTAACTTCAGCGCCGAAGAGGCCCGCGACCTGGAAGTTCAGTTGCGCGGTGGCTCCCTGCCCCTGCCGGTGAAGATCGTCGAGGTGCGCACGGTCGGCCCCTCGCTCGGGGCTGAGAACATCCGCTCCAGCCTGGTGGCGGGCCTGTCGGGCCTGGTTCTGGTGGCGGTGTTCATGGCGGTGGTCTATCGCCTGCCTGGGGTCGTGGCGGTG
>JBBQIH010000213.1:0-5011 GCA_038324725.1 Cyanobacteriota bacterium
GCCAGCTGGCCGGGATGGATCCAGATCGCCTCCCCGTTCCCGTCGCCGAACAGCAGCCGTGCCGACGGCCCCGGCCCGCCGACGAGCAGCCCCACATCCCCGTTGGCCAGGTCCAGTTCCGGCAGGTTGCGGCGGCAGAGCACGGGGGTGCCCACCGGCAGATCCTGCAGATCGCCGTCCAGTTGTCCCCCCAGCAGGGTCCGATGGATCGCTTCCAGTCCCCAGCGCCCCTGGCGCTGGGGGGCCATCACCAGCAGCCGGTCCCGCTCTTCGAGCAACTTCCGGCATCCCCGGGCTTCGCCCGGCCGGCACCGTCCCGCCAGCCGTGCCAGGGAGGCCTGGTGGCGAAGCAGCCGCTCCAGCAGCTCCGCTGGCAGGGTCCGTGGGGAGCAGGGACGCCAGCGCAGGTTGTCGGTGGCCTTCAGGGCCTGCAACAGCGGCCGGATGGCGGTGAGTGGGTCGGTGGAACTGGCGCTGGGGGCGGTGCCCAGACCCTGGCGCAGGGCGCTGGCCACTGAGGCGATGGCGCCGGCGTTGCGATAACTGGTGGTCAGGGTGATGGCGGCGGCCCCGAGCTGATGCCGGCGGTCGGGCCGTTGCAGCTCCTGGAGCACGGCCCCCGGCGCGATCGGAGGCAGCTGGGCCGGGTCGCCCACCAGCACCAGTCGGCAGGTGGCGGGCAGGGCCTCCAGCAGGGCGGCCATCAGGCCCAAGTCCAGCATTGACACTTCATCCACCACCAGCAGGTCGAGCTCGAGGGGGCGGCCGCGGTGACGGCCAAAACGGTCGCCGCGGCTCTCCAGCAGCCGGTGCAGGGTGGTGCAGGGGAGGGTGCCCCCGGTGGCGGCCCGCAGGCGGCCCGCCGCCTTGCCGGTGGGTGCCGCCAGATGGAGGCGGCCGCCGGGCTCCCGGGCCCGGAGCACCGCGATTATGGCGGCCACCGTGCTGGTCTTGCCGGTGCCTGGCCCCCCCTCCAGCAGCACAAGCCCGTGGCTCAGCACCGCGGCCACCGCCTGCCGCTGGCGCCCATCGAGGCTCGCCAGGTCGGGCAGGTCCTTGATGGGCACCCCCTCGCCGGAAGCCGGCCGTTCCAGGGTGCTGGCACGGCTCACCAGGTCGTCGAGCACCGCCTGCCGCTGTCGCTGCCAGCGCCGCCACTGCAACCGCCCGTCTTCCAGGGCCAGGGGGCCGTCCGGATCCCCGCAGAGCGAACTGTTGGCCAAGGCGCTGCGGTGCTCATCGGGCCAGAACGCTTCGCTCACCTCGGCCGGTGCTGGCCCGTTCAGATCCAGTTCCAGTTCCCCCCGCCCCAGGGCCGAGGTCAGGGCCGTGATCACCTCATCGATCAAGGGATCACAGGGAGCGCCATAGAGACGCGGCAGGGCTTCGGCCAGGCTGGGGCCGAGGGCCGCCACCCAGGGCGGGGGGATGTGGATGGCGTCCGTCATGGCGACCCCTCCCCGCTGACGGCCGCGGCGTGGCCGCCCAAAGCCCTATCGAGGGCGAGGACCCTGGCCAGGGGCGGGTGTTCCACGAACAGGCCCGGCACAGCTCCGGGCAGAGCCTGCACCCCCGCTTCGCCGGGGGCGCCCCGCAGGAAGACGTAGGCGTAGCCCCCCAGATGGTGCTCCGGTGCATAGCCCGGCAGGCGCCAGCCCAGGTAGCGGTGCAGGGCCACCAGATAGAGGTGGGCCTGGAGGGGGTAGTGGCTGTGGGCCATCAGGGCGGCCATCGCCTCCTGGCCGTAGTGGCGAGGACCGCAGGCCAGGGGCCGGCCTTCGCTGTCCCGCCGTCCCAGCCAGTTGCTCTTCCAGTCGGCCACCCACCAGCGCTCCTGTCCGTCGGCCCCGGTGGCGGTGAAGATCAGGTCGATCGAACCGGTGAGGAAGCCGCGGCTGGCCACCGGCAGGGTGGCCACGGTGGCGGCATAGGCGGCCCCGAAGGCGCCGCCGGGGTGGTCGGCGAAGGCGGCCGCCAATCCCGCGGCCCTGGCGAAGCCGAGGGTGAGATCGAAGTTCATCTCGTTGAGCCGGCGTTGGGGATCCAGGTCGGCCAACCGCAGGCACCCCAGCTCGGCGCCGAAGGGGGTGAGGCGCACCTGCTCCAGGCCCTGCAGCAGTGGCTCGAGGGGGTCGGCCTCCAGGCCGGCCCGGCGCAGCTCCCGCTCCACCAGCTCGCGGTTGGCCGCCGCGTCGATGGGACGGCGGTAGTCCAGTTGCTCCAGCATCCGGTGCAGGCAGTCGCCGGCGGCCGCACCGCGGGCGAAGCCGGCCAGGGGGCCCTGCTCGGGCCACTGGTCGGACCCAGACTCCGGTGACTCGTCGCTGGGGCTGGGATCGCTGGTGTCCCGGCCTTCGTCGAGGGCCGATCCCGAGACCGCGGCGCCATGGGCGGCACGGGTCCAGGCGGTGTAACTGCTGCGGCCCCAATGGGTGTCCAGGTGGCGTAAGGGAACAGGGCCGCAGCGAAGCGCGGCGATCGCCTCCGGGGGCTGCGGTACCCGGCGACGGGGTGACGACTCCGTGGGGGGTTGTTGCAGATCCATGTGCAGCGATCGCTGATCGATCTCCGTACCCAGGAGTCCCTGCCAGTCGTCGTCGCCCAGGGCCGCGACGGAGTCCTCGTCATCGGGATCGGGCAGGGGCGCGCCGGGAAACAGCCAGGGGAACAGGGGGTTGGCCTGCTGCCCCTTCGCCGGCGCCCAGGCGAGCACCAGCAAGTGCTGGGCGCGGGTGACGGCCACGTAGGCCAGGCGCTCCCGCTCGGCCCGTTCGGCCTGTCGCTGCTGGCGGAGTGCTTGCCATCCCTGGCCCCAGCCCGGACGCCGATGCAGGTCGAGGCGGGACTCGGCACTGCCGGGGGGCTGCCAGCGGATTCCCACCCGGTGCCGGCCCGCTGAAGCGGTGCCGGCCGCTTCCCAGAGATAGGGGCAGACCACCACGGGAAACTCCAGGCCCTTGCTGCGGTGCACCGTGATCACCGTCACCGCCTCATCCACCTTGTCGCTGTGGGCCTGGTGGGATTCCGGGATGGTTCCGGTGGCCCGGCTCTGGTCCAGCCGCAGGCGGCGCAGCCAATCGGCGGCGGCCACCAGCGTCAGCCGCTCCCCATGCAGCCGCTCCTGCAGCAGTTCGGCGACTTGCTGCAGATCGGCCAGCAAACGGCCGCCGACACTCAGCCGGGCCAGGCCTTCGCCGTCCACCAGCTGGGAGAGCACCCCGAGTGGTCCCTGATGGGGTAGATCCCGGGCCAGGGCCTGGAGTCGGCCCGCCAGCTCGCTCCAATCGCCCGGCTCGGCGGCGGCGATCTGCCGGGCCGACCAGCCGAGCAGGGGGGAGGCGGCCAGTAGCCGCAGGCGGTTGGGATCGGCCGGATCGGCGAGGGCATCGAGCAGGCGCTGCAGGGCGGTGGCCGCCGGGCTGGTGAACACATCGGCCTTGCTCACCAACCCGCTGGCGATGCCCCGCCGCTCCAGGGCGCTGCGTTGCGCTTCTGCCTGCTGGTGGTTATGGACCAGCAGGGCGATGTCGCCGGCACAGAGGCGGCGGGGGGGGCGGCCGTCGCCCGCCACCAGGGTGGGGGCCAGCTCCAGCAGCTCCTGAACAGCGCCGGCTACCAGGTCGGGCAGCCTGCTCTCCAGCACACTCTTGCTCGGCAGGGGGGCCCCGGCTGTCCGCTCGCTGCCCAGCCAGAGCAGGCGCACCGGGGCCAGTCCGTCGGGGCCGTGGCGCCGGGATCGGGCCTCCACCGGCGGCACCGGCAGGAGGGAGCGGGGCAGGCCCGCCGGGGCCATCAGCTTGTTGAGGCTGTCGATCAGCGCCGGGCTGGAACGCCGGTTCTCCTGAAGGGCGAGCACCCGCGCGGCGCTGCGTCGTGCCCGCCGGTAGGTGTCCAGGTCGCCGCCACGGAAGCGGTAGATGGCCTGCTTCGGATCGCCCACCATCACCAGCAGATGGGCGTCATCCGCGAAGGCCAGCCGCAGGATCCGCCACTGGACGGGGTCGGTGTCCTGGAATTCGTCGACCAGGGCGGCCCGGTAGCGCTCACCCACCGCCCGCAGCAGGGGGGTGGGGGCCGTGGCGTCCGGGCCGGGGTCCAGCCCCTCAAGCAGCTGGGCGAAACCGATGCTGCCGCTGCGCGCCCGACGCCGGGCCAGCTCGGTCCGTCCCCAGTGGCAGCCGTGCAGCAGTACCGCTTCGGCCGGTCCGTCCCGCAGGGCAGCCACCGCCTCCAGCAGGTCGGGGCAGGGCAGGCGGATCTCTTGCTCCGGGCCCTCCACCGTTCTGGCCACCCGGCAGAACGGTTCGGGGTGGAAGTATCCCCCCAGCTCCTTCTCGGCACAGACGGCGGCGTAGCTGCCGTTGTCGTCCTGGCCGGTGAGCCAGGCCTCGACCCGCCCGCAGTGGTCGGTTCTGGGCTTGGCGGCGTAGGGGGTGGTGCTGCTGGCGCCGGCGGCGCGCCAGTCGCCGGCGGCGTTCCGGAAGGCCTGCTCCAGGGCCTGGCCCTGGGCCGCCCAGGTCTGCTTGAAGCGTCTCCACGGCTGGTGCCACAGCGTCTCCAGTTGCTCCTGCAGCGGCCGTTCCAGGCTCAGGCCCTCCGGCAGGGGGTCGAGGACCAGGCCGGGATCCCCGTCGAGCAGCTGCAACAGCCGCTCCAGGTCCTCCAGTCCGGGGCCCGTCGCCAGCCCCTCCACCAGATGCAGGGGAAGGGCCAGCACCTGCTGCTGCCAGTAGTCGTGGGCGACCTGGCGCACCAGTTCGACGGCGTCGGTCTCCAGCGTCAGGTCGGGCGGCCGGGCGGCCTCCATGGCCTGGCGCCGCAGCGTGCGCTGACAGAAGCCGTGGATGGTGGTGATGTCGGCGGCGTCGAGCTCTTCGAGGGCCAGCAACAGCAGGCCCTGCACCGTGCCATGGGCGCCGCCCTCGCCCGGCTGGCGCTCCAGCCATTGCGCCAGCACGGGGTCGGGTGCCCGCCAGCCGGCGGGGGGCTGGAGGCCAGTGAGGGCCTCCTG
>JBBQIH010000214.1:0-4994 GCA_038324725.1 Cyanobacteriota bacterium
CCTGGGGGACCGTGCTCAGCGCCGAAGAGAACCTGCAGAGCCAGGTGGCCGAGGCGGTGCATGCCGACGGCTCCTCCGTCTCGCCCGCCGCCCGTCCCTTCGCCTACGACGGCCAGCGCCTGGACGGCCTTGGCAACCCCTTCGGCCTGGCGGGCAACAAGTACGGCTGGATGGTGGAGATCGACCCGCGCCGGCCCGAGCAGGCCGCGGTGAAGCACAGCTGGCTGGGCCGCTTTCGCCACGAGGCCGTGGCGGTGAAGGCCGTCGCCGGCCAGCCCCTGATCGTCTATTCCGGCTGCGACCGCCACGGCGGGCACCTGTACCGCTTCGTCAGCGACGCCACGATCCGCGATCCAGCCGACCCGGCCAATTCGGCCCTGTTCGCGGCTGGGCGGCTTGAGGTGGCCCGGTTCGATCCGCCCGCCAGCGCCGGCGGGGAGGGGCGGGGCCGCTGGCTGCCCCTGGAGCCTTCCAGCCCGGTGGCGCCGCTTCTCCCCAGCCATTTCGCCCGTTACGGCCTCGAGCAGGCGGTCCTGCTGCCCCACTCCGACCGCCTCAAGCCCGGCGCCGAAGCTTTCAGCAGCGACGCGGCCGTGGCGGCCTACCGCCGCCGGTACCAGACCCTGGCCGACCTTTATCCCGGCCAGGGCGAGGAGCGGATGGGGGCGATCCTGATCGATGCCCACCTGGCCGCTTGCGCCATCGGGGCCACCCCCGGGGCACGGCCGGAGGACACCGTGATCGATCCGGCCAGCGGCGATCTGCTGATCGCCTTCACCGCCGGCGGCGGCAGCGGCGACGGCCGGGCCGACCCGGCGATCTTCCGCGGCCCCCAGGGGCAGTCCACCTGGCCCTATGGCTGGATCATGCGCCTGGCCGACGACGGAGCGGAGAAGGCCGGGGCGTTCCGCTGGCGCCTGGTGGCCGCCGGCGGCGCCCCCCTGGCAGGGGGGACTGGGTTTCGCCAATCCCGACAACCTCAGCATCGATCGGCTGGGGAACATCTGGATGGTGACCGACCGCTCGACGAAATCAGCCGATCTGGATCTGTTCGGCAATAACAGCTGCTGGGTGCTCCCCACCCGCGGCCCCCATGCCGGTGAGGCCTTCTGCTTCGCCACCGGTCCGATGGAATCCGAGCTCACCGGCCCCTGCTTCGACAGCGGCGAATCCAGCCTGTTTCTGGCGGTCCAGCACCCGGGCGAGGACCACGGCGCCCGCCCGTCTGCGGAGGCCCGTGAGGCCCAGGCCCACCGGCTGGTGGATCGCTCCGGCCGCCCCTTCGAGCAGCTGCGTTGGGTGCCCCATGGCTCCAACTGGCCCTCCGGCGTGCCCGGCCGGGCCCCACGCCCCGGAGTGGTGGCGATCCGGCGCCTCGCCGGCGGGCCGCTGCTGGAGAGCTGACCCTCAGGCGGTGCCGGCGTCGAGGGAGCGCTCGATCTGATCGAGGGCCTCATCGAGCGGCTCGATCGCCGTCGCCATGGCGGCATCGCTGGCCTCGGTGCTGGGCCACTGGCGATCGATCTGGCGGCGCAGCTGCTGCAGGCCGCCGTCGATGGCCTCGAGACGG
Source organism: Cyanobacteriota bacterium (assembly GCA_038324725.1). GTDB lineage: Bacteria > Cyanobacteriota > Cyanobacteriia > PCC-6307 > Cyanobiaceae > Cyanobium. Next base: position 1,571 of record JBBQIH010000214.1, read on the forward strand.
GTGGCCAGGGCGAGCAGGCGGGCCTCCCGTTCGTCCATCCCCTGATTCGCCGCCTGCAGATTCCGGCGCAGTTGGTCCACCAGCCGTCGCCGTTCCTGGCGCAGGGGCCCCTCCGCCTCCCGCTGCAGCGCCTTCTCCTCCCGCGCCAGGCGACGGGTCAGGGCGTCGGGGTCCAGGCGCCGCCCTGCGCCCGACTCCAGCAGGGGCCGGCGTTCCTGCAGCCGTTCCGGCAGCTGCTGCAGCCGCTCGCAGCAAAGTTGGACGCTGCCCAGGGCCTCCAGATGGCCCGGGTCGGTGAAGCGAACCACGGCCTCCTGGCGCAACGCCAACGCCGTCACCGCCAGCCCACTGGCCCGGTCCAGGGCCTCCTCCAGGCCCGCATCAAGCCGCTCGGCGTGGAGTCGCTGACTGCGGCTACGGCGCCCAGCCATCCCCCCCCCGAGGCGGGAGCGCCGCAAAGGCGACGCTGAAGGCCACGGCCAGCAGGATCGCCAGGGGAAGCGCCAGCCCGACGCCGCGCACCAGCAGCACCAGGCCGACGCCGCCGGCGGCGACCGCCAGGGGTCGGTCGAGGGGGTTGGTCCAGGCCGGCGCCGCCATCAGAACGCCATCTGCAGATCTTCCATGCGGCGGCGGATGCTGTCCGCGGTGCCGGTGGTGAAATGGCCGCCGTTGCCCTCGGCGATGCGGCGCAGCACGTCGGCGTCGAAATCCCCCTGGTTGCCGTAGCCCATGGTGAAGACGCCGATGCGTTCATCACTGGCGAAGCCACTGCGCTGCAGTTCGCTGCCCAGCCCTTCGAGGGAAAGTCGCGAGCCGTTGTCCTGGCCATCGGTGAGCACCACCACCGCCAGGATCTCGCCGGGGCGCCGGGTGGTTCGCAGCCAGTCGCGGCCCTGTTGGATGGCGTCGTAGAGCACGGTGCCTCCCTCCGCCTCCAGCGACGCGATGAAACGGCCGGCCGGCTCCCCACCCGAGCCGCCCCCCGCCACCACCACCGGGGGCCGCAGCCGGTTGTCGAAATCGAACAACCCCACCGTGTCCCGTGGACCGATCTGGGCCAGGTAGGCCTGCAGGCTGCGCTGGGCCGCCGGCAGTTTCTCTCCCTTCATCGACCCGGAGCTGTCGACCACCAGCGCTACCCGGGAGGGCTTCTTGGCCTGGTTGCGCCAGAGGGTGATGATCGCCTCCACCACCTCCGGCCTGGGGGCCCGCAGGGAGTCGTAGACGGCCCGGGGATCGGCACCGTAGGCCGCCGTGACACGGCTGGCGGGCACCGCCGGGTTGGCCGGCCGCAGGCCCTGTTCGGCCGCGAGGCGCTGGATCTCGGGGCTCTGGAGCCGCTCGATGATCAGCAGGGCCGCCTGCTTCTCCTTCGCGGACACCCAGGGGGCCTCGGGGAGAATCGCCCGCATCGTGCTCGCATAGGTGGACCGGGGATACACCGCCTTGAGGGGCTCCTGGTCGCCCTGGCGGGAGGCGTTGACGGCCACCACCGACGACTCGTAGACCGAACCCACCGAGGCCCAGAAGGACCCGTTGCGCTGCATGGCCCGGGCCAACTCGTCGGTGGAGCTGCCGTAGCGGGTCACGTGGCGCTCGATCGCCGCCACCTTGTCACCGTGGGCCCGCACATCCGCCAGGGTGAGCAGCTCGGGCCGCTTGCCGGACACCTCAGCCACCATCGCCACCAGGGTCTGCAGGCCGGAATTGGAGCGGGTCGGCGCAGTGTGGACGTAGCGGATCGGCTGGGAAGGGGCGGTCGGATCCAGCTGGCGATGGTTGTTGCTGCGGGCCAGGGCGGCGAAGGGATCGGGACGGTCGAGGCCCTTCGCCAGGGCCAGGCTGGTCATGAACACCATCGGGCTGGAGGCCAGGGCCGGCGCATCGGCCGCCCCCGGGATCAACTCGCGGGTGGGCGCCAGGCGCTGCAGTCGGTGCCTCAGCAGATCGAGATAGATCTCGCCATCCACCGAGACCAGGGTGGGAATGCGCGGGTCTTCGGCCGCCTGGCCGCCCTGGAGCACCCCCTTGGCATGGGTTTCCACTTCGCTGACAACATCGCCGCTGCCGGCGGCCCGGCAGCGCAACAGCACGGGGGTGCGATCAGCCAGCCGCGGCGGCGACTGGGCGATGGCCTTGGCCGCCTCCTGGCAGAAGCCCGTCAGGGCGCTGCCCACCAGCATCTGCAGCTCCAGAGGGGGCGGGGCCAGAAGGTTGCAGCCGCTGATCGGCAGGCCGAGGAGTGCGGTGGTGAAGGCAGCCAACCGCAGGGCCCGTGCCATGGAGCGGGACAGAAAGGGAGCTCCATTCTGCCGGCAAGGGATGGGGCTCCAGGGGCGCCGGTGCCGGCTGCCGCCGCCGCGTTCAGACTGCTGGGTACCCGGATGTGCCCATTGGAAGCGACCCTGAGCCGCAGGCGCCTGCTTTCGCTCCTGATCGCCGGCGCCTCCCTGGCCCTGGCGACGGCGCCCCTGCCCGGGCTGCGGCGGCCTCTGATGGTGGCGGTGGGCTCGGAGCTGGGGACGGCCATGGCCGAACTCGAACCCCTGTTCGAGCGCCGCCATGGCGGCATCGACCTGGCCTGGACGGTGCAAGGTGCCCAGGACATGGTCAACCGCGCCCGGGAGGAGGGGCCCCAACGGCCGCGGGTGCTGATCCCCGCCAACAGGGACCTGCTCAGCCAGCTGGCCGGCGAGCTCCAGGCCCAGGGGGGGCCAGCCACCTTTCTGCAACCCCCCTTTCTGCAACACCCCGTTCCCGTCGCCCGCACCCTGCTGGTGGCCGTGGCCTGGCCGGAGCGGGCCAAACGGCTGTTCCCGGACGGCAGCTTCTCCTGGTCCCAACTGCGGCGGGCCGCGGCGGCGGGCCAGTGGGGGGCCCTGGGCGCCCCCGCGAGCTGGGGCAGCGTCGATCTGCGCAGCACCGATCCGATGCGCTCCAACTCGGGCCAGCTGACCCTGGCGCTCTGGTGCCGGGGCGAGAACGGCGCCGACTGTGCCGCTTCCCTGCGCCGCGCCGTCTACCGCCCGGCCCGTTCCACCGACATCCTGCTGCAGGAATTCATCAGCGGCGGCCCCAACGAGGGCGACCTGGCGCTGGTGTACGAAGCTTCGGCCCTGGCACGGCAGGACGAGGCCAACCGCCAGCGGCCGGGGGGCTACGCGCTGTTCGTTCCAAATCCCACCATCGAGACGGTGCTGGCGGCGGCCGTGTTGCGGGGGGAAGCGGCCGGCGGGCCCCAGGACGGGGAGCGGTTCGTGGACTTTCTGCTCTCCCTGGAAGGCCAGGGGGTGCTCAGGCGCCTGGGGTTCCGTGGCGCCGACGGCGGCGGCGGCAGCCCGGCCGCCAGGGGCGTGAAGCGGCTGCCCCCCCCCTCGCCAGAGGAACGGGAGGAGCTGCTGAGATTTTGGCAACAGGCTGG
>JBBQIH010000215.1:0-4959 GCA_038324725.1 Cyanobacteriota bacterium
GCCGTCCAGCTGGCCGCTGGCCAGCAGGTTGCCCTGGCCGGACCAGCCCAGGGCCAGCCCGGCCGAACCGGTTGAGCAACGCTGCGGGGCCTCAGCAGGGTCGTCCGGAGACCAGAGCAGCACCGCGCCGTGGCAGGACGCCGCCAGCCGCCGGCCATCACGGCTCCAGGCCAGGGCCAGGACCGTGCCCTCCAGCTCCTGGCTTTCCACCCGCAGCGTCCGGCTGGCACCATCCCACAGCCGCACCTGTTTGCCGGCCCCCACCGCCAGCAGGGAGCCCTGGGGCTGCCAGGCGGCCGCATCCAGCCAGCAGCCCCCCAGGGGCAAGGGATCGAAGGCGATCGGGCGCACGCCTGAGCCCCCCATCTCCCACAACAGCAGCTCCCCGTCCTGGCCCGCCGCCATCAGAAAGCGGTCGTCAGCGCTGAAGCCCACCACATCGAGGCTGCTGTCCCGCTCACCGCGCAACAGCTCCTCGCAGCCGGCGCGGAAATCGATCAGCAGCAGCTCACCGCCGGCCGTCGCCATGGCCAGCAGCTCGCCATCGGCCGACCAGGCCTGGGCGGTGATGGCATTGCTGCAGGCACCGCACAGGCGTTCCTGGACCAGGGTCTGGGGGGGAGCCATGGCGCGCTCAGGCCACACAGTCCTCAAAGCCGGCCCGCAGGGCGGCCTCATCGAGATCGCGGCCGATGATCACGAACTGGGTGCTGGGGGTTTCGTCGTCGCGCCAGGGGCGATCCATGGCGCTGTCCACCAGCATGTGCACCGACTGCAGGACAAAACGGTTGGTCTCTCCCGCCAACTGGATGATGCCTTTCATCCGAAACAGATCGGGGCCTCGTTCACTCACCAGCCGATCGATCCATTGCCCCAATTTCTTGTCACTCATCGGACGGTCTTCGATGATCGCCACCGAGCTGACGGCCCCGTCGTGTTCATGGTCGTGGTCGGAGGTCAGAAACTCCGGATCAATCGCCAGGGCCCGCTCAAGGCTGAAGGCTTCCACGCCAAGGATCTGGTCCATTGCCGCATCGGCCTGGCAGGTGGGAATCACCCGGGCCAACGGATTGATGGCCCAGGTCCGCTGCTGGATGGCCAGGCAGGCCTCGACATCGACCAGATCGATCTTGTTGAGCAGCAGCACATCGGCGAAGGCCAGCTGCTCCTGGACCTCCTCGCTGTCCCAGTGCTGCTCCACATGCTTGAGGTCGACCAGGGTGACCACGGCGTCGAGCTTCAGTTGGTCGCGCAGGTCCTCATCGACGAAGAAGGTCTGAATCACCGGGGCGGGATCGGCCAGTCCGGTGGTTTCGATCACCAGGTGGTCGAAACGGTCGCGGCGCTTCATCAGGTTGCCGATGATGCGGATGAGATCACCACGCACGGTGCAACAGATGCAGCCGTTGTTCATCTCGAAAATCTCCTCATCGGCCTCGATCACCAGCTGGTTGTCGATGCCCACATCACCGAACTCGTTGACGATCACGGCCACCTTCATGCCGTGCTCGTGGGTGAGGATCCGGTTCAGCAGCGTGGTCTTGCCGGAGCCGAGATAGCCCGTGAGAACGGTGACTGGTAAGCGATCCCGAGGGGAGGCCATGGGGGCAGTGTCCCGACAACTCCGGGGCAGGTATGGGAATCATTATCAAGTTAGCAGCCTCTGGACGTGCGTCTGCGCTTCAACGCAAACCGCGTCCTTCACTACCGCCCCGGAAGGGCGGGCTGCCTACGGTCGTGCTCTGAGGATGGCGTGTGATGGCTCCGGAACGCTTTTTCCTCCATCTGGATCCGCCCCTGGAGGCCATGCGCGACTGGCCCCACGTGGTGATCGTGGGCGGTGGCTTCGCCGGGCTCAAGGCCTGCAACGCCCTGACCGGCCAGCCGGTGCGCGTCACCCTGATCGACAAGCGCAACTTCAACCTCTTCCAGCCCCTGCTGTACCAGGTGGCCTCCGGACTGGTGTCGGAGGCCGACGTGGCCTCGCCCCTGCGCCAGATGGTGGGGGAGGCCGCCAACATCCAGATCCTGCTGGGCGAAGTGGTCGACATCGACACCGAGGCGAAGGAGGTGGTGTTCAACGACCACCGCTATGCCTATGACCACCTGGTCTTGGCCAGCGGTTCGGGCAGCACGTACTTCGGCCACGAGGAATGGCGGCCCCTGGCGCCGCCGATGAAGATCCTCGAGCACGCCGACGAGATCCGCCGCCGGCTGCTGATGGCCCTCGAAGAAGCCGAGCAGACCCGGGATCCCGAGCGGCGCCGCTTCCTGCAATCGGTGGTGGTGGTCGGGGCCGGGCCGGCGGGCTGCGAGCTGGCGGGCTCCCTGATCGAGTTGATGCACCGCGCCGTGGCGCGGGACTTCAAGCAGCTTGAGCGCGCCCAGTGCCGCGTGATCCTGCTGGATGCGGTCGACCGGGTGCTGCCGGCGATGGCCGCCAACCTGTCTCGGGATGCGGCGGCCTACCTGGAGCGGGCCGGCGTCGAGCTGCGCCTGAACACGATGGTGGCCTCGATCGAGCCCGGCCGGGTGATCCTCAGGTGCCCCGCAGACGTCTCCGCTGGCGAGGCGGACGCCGGCGGCGATGGAATCGGCGACTTAGAGGCCGCCACGATCTGCTGGACTGCCGGGGTGCGGGCCTCCCGCCTCGGCCGGCTGCTGGCGGAACGCACCGGCGCCCCGGTCGACCGGGGCGGCCGGCTGCAGGTGGAGGCCGACTTCTCGCTGCCGGGTCACCCGGAGATCCGGGCGGTGGGGGATCTCTGCCACTACGCCCACACCGGCGACGGCAAGGTGCTGCCGGGCATGGCGGGCCCGGCCGTGCAGATGGGCGCCTGGGTGGCGCGCGACATCCTGGCGGGACTGGAGGGGCGCCGCAGCGAGCCCTTCCGCTGGTTCGATTTCGGCAGCATGGCCGTGATCGGCCCCTGGTACGCCGTGGCCGATCTGCGCGGACTGCATGTGAGCGGGCTGGCGGGCTGGGTGCTCTGGGCCCTGGCCCATCTCGCCTTCATCCCCGACACCGAAAACCGCATCGCTCTGTTCAGCAAATGGATGTGGCAGATCGCCACCCGCCAGCGCACGGCGCTGCTGATCACCGGCCGGCCCGACCAGCACCTCGGCGTCGATGTGGGCCTGGAGCGGGCCGTGCCGCCGGGTGGCCGGGATCAGTCGCCGGAGGCACCCTCCTCCGGGGCCGTGAACCGGGTGATCAGCACCCCCAGGATCACGGCGATGTAGAGGGGGCCGGCGATCGCCAGCACCACGCTGGCCATCCGCGACTGCGGGCGGGCCGGGGTGATGTCGCCAAAGCCGGTGGTGGTGAGGCTGACGAAGGCGAAGTAGTTGATGCGGGCGAAGTCCAGCTGCCAGACGCTGTTGGTGCCGGCTCCCGTGCGGTTGAGGACGATCGGCACCGGATCCGCGGCCGTGTTGGTCAGGAAACTGCTGGGCTGGATCGTCTCCAGCACACTCAGCACCAGGCCGCCGCTGAGTCCCAGCAGCAGGTAGCCGGCCACGGCCCCGCTGACCACCGCCTGGGTGGCCCGGGGCTCCTGACTCAGGACCCGCACCAGCCGCACCAGGCTCCAGCCGATGAACGCGGTGGTGATCACCAGCAGCGGCACCCCGGAAAGGCGCTGGCTCTCAGGGGTCAGCAACCAGACCAGTTGGGAGGCGAGGTTGGCGCTTCCCAGGGCCAGGAACAGACGGTCGCTCCAAGAGCGCCCGGCCCGGCCGGCGAGGAAGCCACTGAGCTCCGCGGTCGTGAGCGCCGTGATCAGGAAGTAGCCCACGGTTCCACTCAGGCGCAACGACTGCGGAAACGCCAGGCTCAGCATCACCAACAGACAGAGGACCAGCAGCCGGCGGTAGAAACGGTGCCGTCGAAGCTTCAGAGCCTGCGGCGAGGGCGGCGCCAAGCGGGGTCGGATCACAGGCGCCATCGACGCTGGACCGACAACGTAGGCCGAGGTTCGGCGGCGCCCAGCGCCCCTTGGACGCGAATCCGGTGATCGCCCACAGAATGGAGAAAGCCGCAAGGACTCCGATGGCCTTCCGCTTCCGACCCGCGACCCGCCTGCTTCCCGCTGCCGCGGGACTCCTGCTGGCGATGGCTCCCCTGGCCCCGGCCCTGGCCCAGGGAGTCCCCTTCAACGAGATCCGGGCCCTCAACCTGGCCCGCAACGCGGCCGTGCTCAGCAACGGCGGGCTGACGGTGTACACCCCGGCCAACTGCATGTTCACCACCTCGGCGGCCACCAACCCCTGTCTGGTGAGCAGCGATGCCAATGGCTTCGTTTACCGCTTCCTCGGAGGCCCCCCCGGCTGGGAGACCAAGGGGCTCCCGGCCACCACGGAAACCGAGATCAGGATCGCCCCGGACGGTCGCCGGGTGGTGGCCATCCTCTTCAACGGCCCGCCCCGCTGAGCGCTGCGGTCGACCCTGCCAAAGCGGCCTAACCTCCCAGCAGCCACGCCAAGCCCTTGTCCGTCCCCGCTTCCCCCACCCTGCGCTGGGTCACCGCTGGCCTGCTGCTGGTGGCGGCCGTCCTCTGTCTGGCGCTGCCCTTCGTGTCGGCCACCCTGCTCACCATCGCCCTGGGTGGGGTGGCGATCGCGGCGGGCGCCTCCCAGCTGCTGCGGCTCACCTCCGCTGATGACACCCGCAGCAAGGTGTTCCGCGCCATCTCCGCGGTGCTCTACATCATCGGCGGCATCGGCCTGGTGGCCTTCCCGGTCGCCAGCACCGTGAGCCTGACCCTGTTCATCGGCGTCCTGCTCGCCGTTGAAGGGGTGATGGAGCTGGCAGGCGCCGCCGCCGGCACAGGGCCAGCCCGTGGCCTCGTGCTGCTCGACGGCATCGTCACCGTTGTGCTGGGCGGGATGCTGATTGTCGAGTGGCCCTCCGACAGCATCTGGGCCATCGGCACCCTGTTCGGCTTCGGCCTCGCCTTC
>JBBQIH010000216.1:0-4940 GCA_038324725.1 Cyanobacteriota bacterium
CCACGGGGGTGTGCCACACGGATGCTTTCACCCTTTCCGGTGCCGACCCCGAGGGGATTTTCCCGGCGGTGCTCGGCCATGAGGGCGGTGCGGTGGTGGAGGAGATCGGCCCAGGGGTGACCTCCCTGGCCGTCGGCGATCACGTGATCCCCCTCTACACGCCCGAATGCCGCTCCTGCCGCTTCTGCCTCTCCGGCAAGACCAACCTCTGCCAGGCGATCCGCGGCACCCAGGGCAAGGGCCTGATGCCCGACGGCAGCAGCCGCTTCTCCAGGAACGGCGAGCGGATCTTCCACTACATGGGCACGTCCACGTTCTCGGAATACACGGTGGTGCCCGAGATCGCCGTGGCCAGGATCGCCCCTGAGGCGCCCCTGGAAAAGGTGTGCCTGCTGGGCTGTGGGGTCACCACCGGCATCGGGGCCGTGCTCAACACCGCCAAGGTGGAGCCCGGTAGCAGCGTGGCCGTCTTCGGCCTCGGCGGCATCGGCCTGGCGGTGATCATCGGGGCGGTGATGGCCGGGGCGGAGCGGATCATCGGCATCGACACCAACCCCGACAAGTTCGCCATTGCCGGCCAGCTCGGCGCCACCGAGTGCCTCGATCCCAGGGCCTTCGACGCTCCCATCCAGGAGGTGGTGATCGACCGCACCGACGGCGGGGTCGACTACTCGTTCGAATGCATCGGCAATGTTCAGGTGATGCGCGCTGCCCTGGAGTGCTGCCACAAGGGCTGGGGCGAATCCACGATCATCGGCGTGGCCGGAGCGGGCCAGGAGATCGCCACCCGACCGTTCCAGCTCGTGACCGGGCGGGTGTGGCGCGGCTCCGCCTTTGGTGGGGTTCGGGGCCGCACGGAGCTGCCCGGCTTCGTCGAGCGCTTCCAGCAGGGGGACATCCCTCTCGACAGCTTCATCACCCACACGATGGGACTGGAGGACATCAACCGGGCCTTCGACCTGATGCACGCTGGCCAGAGCATCCGTTCGGTGATCCACTTCTGACCCCCTGCGACCCCGGAGGTCGGCGTCCTCATGCTCGAGCTGCTCAGCGAGAACCGCAGCTTCGGCGGTCTTCACCGCCGTTACCGCCACCCGTCCTCGGAGCTGAACGGTCCGGCGACCCTGGCGGTGTACCTGCCCCCCCAGGCCCTCGCCGGTGACCCGGTGCCGGCCCTCTACTGGCTGTCCGGCCTCACCTGCACCGACGAGAACGTCATGCAGAAGGGCGGCGCCCATCGCCTCGCCGCCGAGCTCGGCCTGGCCCTGGTGGCACCGGACACCAGTCCCAGGGGAGCGGATGTGCCCACGGACCCCGATGGCGGCTGGGATCTGGGCCAGGGGGCCGGCTTCTACGTCGATGCCACCGAGGCCCCCTGGGCCTGGCACTACCGGATGCACAGCTACGTGGTGGAAGAACTTCCTGCCCTGCTGGAAGCCCAGCTGCCCCTAAGCGAGGCGCGCAGCATCAGCGGCCATTCGATGGGGGGTCACGGTGCCCTGGTCGCGGCCCTGCGGCACCCGGGCCACTACCGGTCGGTGTCCGCCTTCGCCCCCATCTGCCATCCCACGGCTTGCCCGTGGGGGCAGAAGGCCTTCGGGGCCTACCTGGGTCCTGATCAGCGGGCGTGGGCCGACTGGGATGCCTCGCTGCTGTTGGCTTCAGCGGCGCAGCGGCTGCCCTTGCTGGTGGACCAGGGCCTCGCCGATCCGTTCCTCGACAGCCAACTGCGGCCCGCCGACCTGGAGGCGGCGGCGGCAGCGGCCAACCATCCCTTGGAGCTGCGCTACCAGGAGGGCTACGACCACAGCTACTTCTTCATCGCCAGCTTCATCGACGACCATCTGCGTCACCATGCGGCCGCCCTCAGGGCACCAGATTGACCAACTTGCCCGGAACCACGATCACCCGTCGGGGCGGCTGACCCTCCAGCCAGCGCTGGGCCACCTCGCTCTCGAGCGCCAGGCGCTCCAGGGTGGCCGCATCGGCGTCGGCGGGAACCTCCAGGCTGCCGCGCATCTTGCCCTTCACCTGGATCACCAGGGGGATGGTGTCGCGCACCAGGGCGGTTGGATCCACGGCGGGCCAGCGCTGGCGATGGACACTCGCCGCGGCGGCGACTGTCGCCCCGTTCCCGCCGCCGTTGAGCTTCTGCCACAGCTCTTCGGCCAGGTGGGGCGCGAAGGGGGCCAGCAGGATCAGCAGGGTGGCCAGTGCCTCCGTGGCCACGGCCGGGCTGGCCCCCTCCAGGTGGGCGGCCAGGGCATTGCTGAGCTTCATCAGCTCCGAGACGGCGGTGTTGAGCTGGAGCTCCCCCTCCAAGTCTTCACTGATGGCGGCGATGGCCGTGTGCACGGCCCGCCGCAGCTCCCGCTCCCCGTCGCTGAGGCAGGCGGCATCGGGCTCCTGCATGGGCTGCGCTCCTGGCCCTGATAGGCGCAGGCCCCGGCCAAGGGCCCCGTCCACCAGACGCCAGAGGCGCTGCAGGAAGCGGTACTGGCCTTCCACATCGGCGTCGTCCCACTCCAGATCCTTTTCCGGGGGCGCCTTGAACAGGATGAACATGCGGGCCGTGTCGGCGCCGTAGCGGTCGATCACCACCGCGGGATCCACGCCGTTGTGCTTCGACTTGGACATCTTTTCGTAGAACACCTCGAGCCGCTCGCCGTTGATCGGGTCGCGGGGGTCGTCGGGGTCGGCCACCTGGGCCGGCGCCACGTACTGGCCGGTGTGGGGATTGCGGTAGGTGATGCCCTGCACCATGCCCTGGGTGAGCAGGCGGGCGAAGGGTTCGGAGAAGCCCAGCAGGCCACGGTCGCGCAGCACCTTGGTGAAGAAGCGGGAATACAGCAGGTGCAGGATGGCGTGCTCAATGCCACCCACGTACTGGTCCACGGGCAACCAGCGGTCGACAGCGTCGCGCCCGAAGGGTCGCTGGTCGTTGTGGGGGTCGCTGTAGCGCAGGTAGTACCAGGACGAACACATGAAGGTGTCCATGGTGTCGGTCTCCCGCTGGGCGGGGGCGCCGCAGCGGGGGCAGGGCACGTTCACCCAGCTCTCCAGCTTGGCCAGGGGGGTGCCCCCCTTGCCGCTCAGGGGGATGTCCCGGGGCAGTTCCACCGGTAGCTGGTCCTCGGGCACCGGCACCACACCGCAGCTGTCGCAGTGGATCACGGGGATGGGGCAACCCCAGTAGCGCTGGCGCGAGATCAGCCAGTCGCGCAGTCGGTACTGCACCCGGCCCTGGCCCCAACCCTGGGCTTCGGCGCTGGCGACGATGCTCGTTTTGGCCTTGGCTGTGGTCAGACCGTCAAAGGGACCGGAGGCGATCAGGACACCGGCTTCGGTCCAGGCCTGGCCCTCGTAGGCGTGGGGGTCGGACCCCTCGGGGATCACCACCCGCCGCACCGGCAGTTCGTACTGGCGGGCAAAGGTGAAGTCCCGCTGGTCGTGGGCAGGAACCCCCATCACGGCGCCGGTGCCGTAATCGGCCAGCACATAGTCGGCGATCCAGACGGGAATCCGCTCGCCGCTGGCGGGGTTGCGGACCCAGGTGCCGATCGGCACCCCCCGCTTGGGCCGGTCCTCGGCCGTCCGCTCCTGCTCACTCTGGCGGCTGACCAGATCACAGAAGGCCGTCACGGAGAGGCGGCAGTCGTCGCTGGTGAGCTCGGACACCAGGGGATGATCCGGTGCCAGCACCACGTAGGTGGCGCCGTAGATCGTGTCGGGCCTGGTGGTGAAGACGGTGATGCCGGCACCGGTTTCGGCCGTGAAGGTCAGCTCGGCCCCGAGGGAGCGGCCGATCCAGTTGGCCTGCATCGTGCGCACCCGCTCCGGCCAGCCCTGCAGGGAGGGGAGATCGTCGAGCAGGGCATCGGCGTAGGCGGTGATCTTCAGAAACCACTGCCGCAGCCGGCGCTTCTCCACCTGGGCGCCGGAGCGCCAGGAACGCCCCTCGGCATCCACCTGTTCATTGGCCAGCACCGTCTGGTCGATCGGGTCCCAGTTGACCGTCGCCTCCTTGCGGTAGGCCAGGCCGGCATCGAGAAACTGGAGGAACAGCCACTGGGTCCAGCGGTAGTAATCGCTGTGGCAGGTGGCCACCTCCCTGTCCCAGTCGATGGAAAGGCCCAGGCGCTTGAGCTGCTCGCGCATCTGGGCGATGTTGCGGTCGGTCCAGTCACCCGGGTCGACGCCCCGTTCGATGGCGGCGTTCTCCGCCGGCAGTCCGAAGGCATCCCAGCCCATGGGGTGGAGCACATGACGACCCCGAAGCCGGGCCGCCCGGGCGATCACATCGGTGATCACGTAGTTGCGGACATGACCCATGTGGAGGCTCCCCGATGGATAGGGGAACATCGACAGGGCGTAGTAGGTGTCGCCAGCGTCGCCGGCGAGGTCAGGTGTGGCGTGGAGTCCCCACTGCTCCCACTGCCGCTGCCAGCGCTGCTCAATCGACTCGGGCTCGTAGCGGGAGGGGTCTGTCACGGGCCGTATGGGGTGGGAGTGATCGTGTCACAGCCCATGGGTGGCTCAGCTGAGGGCGCGCAATGAAGCGATCGCCGTCAGGCTGATCAGCAGCAAAGGGGTGCCAGGTTCGGTGCTCATGGCCAGGAAATGACTGTCCTGCCAGCGGATGATGCCATCACACTCCTGGCCGGTCAGCAACACCACGTTGACGGGAGTGCGGATGCGGATCAGCTCCTGAACATGGCGCACACTGGGCAGGGTCGTATCGAGCCTGGGCCCCCGGCGTTCAAAGAAACTCTGCATAGGATCGACCCCAACCTCCAGGACTTACGGAACGGTGCTCCAGGTGCTCCAATTCAGCAAATATCAGGGTCTTGGGAATGACTTCTTACTGCTTGACGGACGCAGCTTAGAGGATCCTGAGGACCTGTTCGGCTTGACCCCTGAGCTGGTGCAACGGCTCTGTG
>JBBQIH010000217.1:0-4912 GCA_038324725.1 Cyanobacteriota bacterium
GCTGCAAGGGGTGCGGAGCCTGAACGATGCGATGGCGATCGCCGATAAGCTGCGCCGGGCCGTGGCCGAACCGATCCCCACCAGTGCCGGCTACCTGTCGATCACCCTGAGCATCGGCGTGACCATGGTCCAACCAGGCGAAAACCCCGACGAAATCATCTCCAGGGCCGACCGCGCCATGTACCGGGCCAAGCAGACCGGACGCAACCAGGTGCTGCCCTTCACCGAACAGACCGGTGCCGCCGAAAGCCGGAGCGCCGCCTGGCAGCCGGTGCTCTGAAGGGCTCAGGATCACTCGCCTTCAGCCACGCCAGGTGGGCTGACCTCCGCGCGCCAGGGTGCCGCGGTGGCGCCATAGCGCGGCCGGACTGACCTCAATGCCGTGCTGTCGGGCCAGATCGGACGCGACCTGGGGTGAATCAGATGCTTGCAGGGCATCGGCGAACCCCGGATCACGGAGAGCCAGACTCTTCACCCGATGCAGAGCTTCGGTGGCGTTGGGGTGGGTGTGGGTACTTGTGCTGGATCGTTCGCAGGTTGTCATGGGATTTCCTCTTCTCTGGAAACATCCTAATCAGGATGAATTGTCACCAAGGTGAGTGAAAACACCCATCCCATCGGTTCACGTCACTTGGCTTCAGTTCACGATGTGCGGAAATAGGCCGCGCCCTTGCCACGGCTTGCTGCAGTTCCATAGATCTTCGAAGCCGGAAAATACTCGGCCTCCAGCTGCACCGTGGCAGCCGCCTCTTCTCCAGCCGTTTCAGCAATGAACTGCAGGGTGAGATCGATGCCGGATGAGATGCCAGCCGCCGTCCATATCGCCCCATCGCGGGTGAAGCGCTCCTCCACCACCTCCATGTCGCCGAAGGCCCGCAGGCGCTCCAGGGAGGCCCAGTGGGTGGTGGCCCGCTTGCCCGTGAGCAGGCCGGCGGCCTGCAGCAGGAAGGCCCCGGTGCAGACCGAGAGCACCGCCCGGCAGCTGGCCGCCTGGCGCCGGATGAAGTCGATCAGCTCGGCATTGTTCACCTCCGTGCGGGTGCCCAGGCCGCCCGGCACCAGCAACACATCGAGGGGCGGAGCCGTGGCGAAGCTGACCTGGGGCAGCAGCACCAGCCCTTTGGCGCAGGTGATCGGCGCCTCGCTCTGGCCGATCAGCAGACACTGTTCGGGCCCGCCGCTCTGACGCGCCCACAGGGTGGCCATCTCCCAGGGCCCGATGGCGTCGAGTTCCTCCACCCCCGGGAACAGCAGGATCCCCAAGCTTCCGGCCCCGGCGCCGGTGGAGGCGGCTGGATCCATCGGCGGCCCCGCCCGAAGGCGCAAGAAAGCGTTCAAGTTTCCCACCAGCAGCCAAACCGCAGCGAGGATCAAGACCAGGCCAGGGAACGATGGCGATGGGCACAGCCACGACAACGAACAGGCGTTGGCGTCAAGGGCTGTTGGCCCTGGCCCTGGCGGCCCTGCTAAGCCTGTTACCGCCCCCAGCCGCCGCTGCCGCCGCGGAACTGCAGGTGTTCGTGCGCGAGGGGTGTCCCCACTGCGCCGCCGCCAAGGCCTTCCTGCCCGAGCTGCAGCGGCAGCGGCCGGCCGTGCAGGTGCGGCTGCGTGACGTGGGGATCGATCCGCAGGCCCGCGACGACCTGCTGCGCCTGTCGCAGCAGGCGGGAGTCCAGGCCCCCGGCGTGCCCAGCTTCGCGTATGCCGGCCAGTTGCTGGTGGGCTTCGATGACGCCGGGGGCCGCGGGCGGGACCTGCTGGCCCTGGTGGCGGCGGCCAGCACAGTCAACCCAGGCGACGACGCGGCCAGTGCCGCAGAGCTCAGCCTCGGCCCCCTGGGTCGGATCAGCGTCGCCGGGCTCGGCCTGCCCCTGTTCACCCTGGTGATGGGGCTGCTGGACGGCTTCAATCCCTGCGCGATGTGGGTGCTGCTGTTCCTGCTGTCACTGCTGGTGCATTGGCAGAACCGCCGCCGCATGGCCTTGGTGGCGGGCACGTTCGTGCTGGTCAGCGGAGCGGTTTATTACGCCTTCATGGCCACCTGGCTGAACGTGTTTCTGCTGCTGGGCTGGTCCACCGGGCTGCGGCGGCTGCTGGCCGGCCTGGCGATCACGGTGGGGGTGGTCAACGTGCTGGACAGTCGGCGCCAGGGCAGCGGCTTCAGCCTCTCGATCCCGGCGTCGGCCAAGCCAGGCCTTTACGCCCGCCTGCGCAACGTCGTCCAATCCCGCTCCCTGCTGCCGGCCCTGGCCGCGGTGGCGGTCCTGGCGGTGGTGGTGAATGCCGTGGAGCTGCTCTGCACCGCGGGCCTGCCGGCGATCTACACGGCGGTGCTCAGCCAGCAGAATCTGCCGGCCAGCGCCCACTACGCCTACCTGGGCCTCTACATCCTCGGTTACATCGCCGACGACAGCCTGATGGTGGCCACCGCCGTGCTGGCCCTGAGCAGCCACAAGCTCACCGAAGCCGGTGGTCGCTGGCTGAAGCTGATCAGTGGCGGGGTGATGCTGGCGCTGGGGCTGGCGTTGCTGCTGCGGCCCGGATGGCTGATGTGAGGCTCAGCCCAGCAGCGCCCGCACGCTGGCCAGCTTGTCGTCGAGGCTCTGGTCGCGGTCGGTGCGGGTGTTGATCGTCACGGTGGTGAAGATCCGCGGGCAGCCCATGGCGTGAACGGCGGCGTGGCAGGCCTCGATCGCTGCCATCACCGGCGCCCACTCGCCCTCGATGGCGGTGCCGTTGGGGTGCAGCCGGATGGTCAGCCCAGCCTGCTGCAGCACCCGCTCGCAGGTGGCCACGTAGGAGGCCAGGCTCACCCCCACACCAAGCGGCACCACACAAAGATCAACGATCACCTTCATGGTGCTGGGGAGGGGCAGGGGCCATGCCGATCATCACCAGGTGCCGATGCTGAACAGCAACTGCAACAGGGCAAAACCCGCCAGACAGGTGGCGGCCAATAGCGGAGCGACATGTACCAATGGTCGAATCCCATGTTGGCGCTGGTCTAGGCCGGGTGAGGCCCCGGAGAAAGGCCATGGAGAGACTGCGTGTGGAGAGCCACAGACACAACGTGTGATGAACTTTTGTCCTGCGTGTCATGCATCGCGGCTCAAAACTCAGCTTCAGGGATGGGGGACGATCACCTCAAGACCCTGCCCTGTGGGCCTGGCTACGGGCCGGAAGCCCCGCAAACGCCCAGGCACCTGGGCGGCGAGCACCACCCCTGTCGGGTCGGTGGCGAGCCCGGCCTCCCGCAGCCGCTGCACGGTCCACCAGTTGCAGTTGCGGGTCCACAGATAGGCGCCGTGGGCCAGCACAAAACGGCCACCGTGGCCAGGCCGCCATGGCAGGGGGGGGAGTCGCCCGCCGGCGGGGGTGCGCTGGGCCGAGCGCTCCAGGGCGGTGAGCAGGGCCTGCAGGGTGGGGGCCTCCACCCGGCGCTGCAGCACGGCGACCGTTCCCTCCAGCCGCGGTGGGTCGGGGTGGCCGGCGAGGAACAGCACCGAGTCACTGGGCAGAACCAGGGCGGCGAACAGGGCCTGGGGGCTGCGGTCGGCGGCATGGAAGTAACGCCGGTCGCCCCAGGCGACTTCCACGAACGGGGCCGCCTCCGCCCCCGGGGGACCGAGGCGCCAACCTGGCGGCTGCTGCACCACGATGGAGGTGTGGTGACCCCAATCCGCCACCAGCACGGTGTAGGGCCCCGGAGGGGGCAACGGCAGCGGCGCCAGGTGGGCGCGGGGCTCGGGTCGCGCGATGGCCTGCAGCAGGGGCCTGCCCACCAGCTCCAGCAGGAGCGCCAGCATCAGGAGCCCACTCCCATCCCAGAAGCACCGACGATGGGGGCAGGGGGACTTGAACCCCCACAGCCTTGCGGCCTGCGGATTTTAAGTCCGCTGCGTCTACCAATTTCGCCATGCCCCCGCGAAGGGATCCTAGATTCGGGCCACTTCGCCAAACCCCGGTGGCCCTGAGCGGACCCCTGAGCAGCCTGCCGCTCGACACCCTGCTGGTGATCGGCGCCTATCTGGCTTTGGCCGGGGCCTACCTGGTGGTGGTGCCCCTGGCTCTCTACTGGTGGATGCACAAGCGTTGGACCGTGATGGGCAAGATCGAGCGCACCGCCATCTATGGACTGGTGTTCCTGTTCTTCCCGGGGTTGATCCTGTTCTCCCCCTTCCTCAACCTGCGCATGGCGGGCCAGGGCGAGGTCTGATCCTTGACTCGCGCACAGGCGATAGTGCTGGGATTGGTGGTTTTCGGCATCGGCGGGGGGGGCTACTGGGTGTTCCGCTCCAGTGGCCTGGAGGGTTTCTCCCCCGGCATCGCCGCCTCGGCGGTGCTGATGCTCGTGGTGCTGGGCTGGACGGCCAGCTACCTGCTGCGGGTGGTGGGCGGCAAGATGACCTACATGGAGCAGCGGCGCCGTTACCGGGCCGCCTACGACGCCGTGACCGACGAAGAGCTGCAGCGCAAGTTCGACGCCATGAGCCCCGAGGAGCAGGCCAAGCTGCTGGCCGAAGTGGGCCAACTGCAGGCCGATGCCGAGATGTGAGGACGACCCCATAGGCTCAGGGGCTCCGTTCTGCCCTCCGGCCCGATGAGCGTCGCCGCCACCGCCGGCCCTGCCACCGCCCCCACGCCGATCCAGCAGCGCTTTGCCGCCCTGCGGGCGGAGGGGCGCTGTGCCCTGATGCCCTTCCTGATGGCGGGGGATCCCGATCTGACGATCACCGCCGCCAGCCTGCTGGCCCTGCAGGCCGCCGGCGCCGACCTGATCGAACTGGGCATCCCCTACAGCGATCCACTGGCGGATGGTCCGGTGATCCAGGCCGCCGCCAGCCGCGCTCTGGCCTCCGGCACCACCCCTGGCCGGGTGCTGGCGATGCTGGGCTCCCTGCGGGGCCAGCTC
>JBBQIH010000218.1:0-4890 GCA_038324725.1 Cyanobacteriota bacterium
CGGCTGCACCGCCGCGAGATCGACCTGGGTCTGCGGTTGGCGCCTCCGGCCGGCAACGGCGGTGGCTCGCTGCTGCTGGATGGCGGCGGCCAGTGGCAGACGCAGCAGTGGCAGGGCCGGCTGACGGCCCGTCGGTTTCCCCTGGCGTCAGTGCGCTCGCTGTTGCCCGCCGGTGACCGGGCTGGGGGGATCCTCGCCGGCGAGGCCAATGGCCGCCTGGGGCTGAACATCAACAAGGGCCTGGCCGGCTGCGACGGTGGCCTGGAGCTGCGGGGCCTGCGCTGGCAGCTGCAGACGGGCTCCGTGCCGCTGACGGCGCAGCGGCTGCCCCTGAGCTGCCGCGACAGGGCCCTGGTCCTGCCCGCCAGCGCCTGGCGCTATGGAACCTGGGCCGGCCGCCTGACGGCCAGGGCCGAGGCGGATCGCCGCCTGGACCTCCAGCTCGTCGTCCAGCCGCCGCCGCGCCACCCGCTGGGGCGCCAACCCCTGCAGGCCGACCTCAAGGGACGCTGGGAGGCCGGACTGCTGCGCCTCACCCGGCTGGATGGCCGGCTGGGTGCCTCCACGCTCAGGGCCAGCGGCAGCGTCGGCCGCTTGCTGGCCCTGGACGCCCGCTGGCGTCTGGATCCCGATGATTTCCCCGCCGCCGCCAGGCTGCCGGAGTGGTTGCGGCAGCCCCTCGCCGGGCGCCTGCGGGCCGATGGCCGCCTGGCGGCGCCGCGCCTGCGCCTCGAGACGGGCCAGGCGTCCCAGCGGCTGGTGGGGCCCTGGCAGGCGGCGCTGGTGTGGCGCGACAGTTTGCTGCGGCTGGAACGCTTCGAGGCCGACCGCCTCAAGGCCACCGCCCAGTTGCCCCTGTCCTTCCAGGCGGGCAAGGGTCTGGTGGCCGGTCCGCTGCTGGCCCGCGTCGATGTCCAGGACTACCCCCTGGCCCGCCTCAATCCGCTGCTCGGCACCACCCTGCAGGGGCAGCTGGATGGGGCGGGCAGCATCGCCGGGCCCTTGGCGGACCTGCGTCCCGACCTGCAGCTGCGCTTGGAGCAGCCCGGGGCGGGTCCCCTGCTGCTGCGGGAAATCTGGAGCGGCAGCCTCAAAGACCGTTCCCTGGATCTGACAGCGGTGGCGCCGACGCCGCAGGGACGGATCACGGCCCTGCTCGACCGTCGCTGGCAACCGGTGCGGGCCGCCATCGATCGCGACGGCGGCCTGCTGAGCCTCGACGGCCGGCCGGCGGGCTACCGCTGGGTGGCGCGCGCCTTCCCGCTGCGGGGCCTGTCGGTGGCCACCGGACCCAACCGCCGCCTGCGCTCCCTGGAGGGGGCCCTCAGCGGCCGTGGCCGGCTGGGGCTGCAGCCACTCAATTTCGACGGCCGGGTGGAGCTGCTCTCGCCCCAGTTCCTTGGGGTGGGGGGACGTCGCATCCAGGCCGATGTGGCCTACGACGACCGCCAGTACCGGGTGAACGGCCAGATCGAGCCCCTCGGCGAGGGCAGCATCGCCGCCACGGTCTCCGGGCGCTGGAACGGTCCGTTCCGGGCCCGCTTCGAGGCCCGCCAACTCTCCACCCTGCTGTTCCGCCAGCTCAACGACGCCTGGCCGATCTGGCGTGGGGCGCCGGCACCGCAGCGCGGCCGGGCCAGTGACCTGGGCAGCCTGGTGATCGACACCATGGCCGGCACGGTCACCGACCAGCTGCTGGCCCTGGCCCAGGCCGAGGAGCGGGTCGCCGCCAGGGTCCAGGCGGCCAGCCGGGCCAGCCGGGCCGAACGGCTCGAGCGCCTGCAGGCCCGGATCGATGCCGATCTGCTGCTCAGCGGCCCGGACTTCGCCCGCACCAGGGCTGACCTCAAGGCGACCGGCCACCTCTGGTACAACCAGGGCGACCGGGCCCAGGCCCTGGCCGGCAAGCCGTTCGAGGTGCGGCTGGAGGGTCCGCTCACGGGGGGCAGCGGCAGCTTCAGCCTCGCCGACCTGCCCCTCTCCCTGCTGGCCCTGCTCACACCCCTGCCGGAGAACCTGCGCGGCGGCCTGGCTGCCCGGGGCCGTTACCGGCTGGGCGGCGCCCGCCCCGGGCTCAGCCTCGATCTGGCGCTGGTGGATGGCCGCCTCGGTGAGGAGGTCCTGGCGCTGGAGCGGGGGCGGGTGGAGCTGAAGGCCGAAGGGATCGGGCTGGATCTGGCCCTGCGGGCCGAGGGCGCCTCCCGCAGCGTCGACCTGTCGGGCACGATTCCGCTGGTGGCATCCCAGCAAGGCCTCGAACTGCGCCTCGCCACCCGGGGCGATGGTCTGCGCTTCCTTACCCGACTGGGGGGTCAGGCCTTCGCGTGGCAGGGGGGCGGCGCCGACCTGCAGCTGCTGGTGCGCGGCAGCCTCGACGATCCGATCGCCAACGGCTTCCTGCGCTTGCGGGAGCTCAGCTTCCGCTTCATCGGCCAGGAGGTGCGTGAGGTGGAAGCCACGATCCTGTTCGACTTCGAGCAGCTGGTGGTGCAGGAGTTCCGCGCCCGGGTGGGGCCGAAGGGTGTGGCCCGTGGCGACGGTCGTCTGGGGCTGTTCCGTCCCCTCGCCCAGGACAAGACCCTGGTGATGACGCTGGAGCAGGTGCCCTTCTCGGTGCCGCGCCTGGTGGCGGTGGGGGATGGGCAGCTGCACCTGAGCGGCAGCCTGCTGGCCCCCGTGATGGGCGGTGACGTGGCGATCAGCCGCGGCACGATCAACGTCCAGCCCGGCGGGCTGGCGGCCAGCGAGCCGGTGTCCGACCAGCCGGTGCAGCCGCGCACCATGCCCGAGTTGCTGGAGTCGAAGTGGAACTTCGACCAGCCCCTGGTGCTGCTGGGACCCGATGTGGAGTCCACCACCGCCGAATCCCTGCGCGCCTCGGTGCCCCGCTTCCCGTACCTGGCCTTCGAGGACATGACCCTGCGGTTGGGTCCGGATCTGCGGGTGGTGATCCCCAACATCGCCAACTTCACCACGGCCGGCCGGCTGCGGATCAATGGTCGCCTGGATCCCTCCCTGCGGGCCTCCGGGGTGGTGCGGCTGCTGGGGGGACGGCTGAGCCTGTTCACCACCAGCTTCAGCCTCGATCCCGATGCCCCCAACGTGGCGATCTTCACCCCCTCCATGGGGCTGGTGCCCTACCTCGACATCGCCCTTCGCACCCGTATCTCCGACAGCCTCAGCGTGCTCTCCCCGTCCGGGGTGGGGGAGGTGGGCCCCTCAGTGCAGAACGCCCCCAACCAGGCCGGCCTCTCGGCCCTGAACCAGCTCAATCTGATCCTGGTCGTCGTGTCGGTGAGCGGTCCGGCCGACCGCATCGCCGAGAACCTCACGTTGCGCAGCAGCCCCCCCCTGCCGCAGGAGCGGCTCGTGGCCCTGATCGGCGGCAACTCCCTGGCCGGTCTGAGCGGCGGCGGTGCCGGGGCGGCCCTGGCCACGGTGGTGGGCCAGACCTTGCTGTCCCCGCTGCTGGCCTCGCTCAGCGACGCCTTCGGTCAGCGGGTGAGCCTGGCCCTCTACCCCACCTACGTGAACCAGTCGATCGACACCGAGCGGGAACGCACCAGCCGGCGGGTGCCGCCCCAGCTGGTGTTGGGCGCCGAGATCGGCGTCGACATCACCAACCGCTTCAGCATGTCGGTGCTGGCGGCCCCGAACCGCTCCGATGTGCCCCCCCAGGTGACGCTCACCTACAAGGCCTCCGACACCTTCAACCTGCAGACCTCCGTCGACACCGAAGGGGCCTGGCAGTCGTTGCTGCAGGTGTTCCTGCGCTTCTGAAGCCGGCGTCCAGCTCGCTGGGTAAGGTGCGGCGATGGTGTCGTCCCCTGCACGACCTCCCGGTGAGGCCCAGCTGATCGGCATCGATCTGGGCGGCACGGCGATCAAGCTGGCCCGCTGCGATCCGCAGGGCACCCTGCTTGCCGAAGCCGAGGTGGCCACACCCCAGCCGGCGATGCCAGGGGCGGTGCACGTGACCCTGGCCGAGGCCGTCGAGCGGCTCGACCCCGATCGCCTCGCCGACCGGTTGGGCATCGGCCTGCCGGGGCCCTGCGACGGGGCTGGTCGGGTGGCGCGGATCTCGATCAACCTGCCCGGCTGGCGGGACGTACCGCTGGCCGCCTGGCTGGAAGCCGAGCTGGGGCGGCGGGTGGTCCTGGGCAACGATGCCAATTGCGCCTTGCTGGGCGAGGCCTGGCGGGGGGCGGCCCGGGGCGTGGACAACGTGCTGCTGCTCACCCTGGGCACCGGTGTGGGCGGGGCGGTGCTGCTGGGCGGCCAGCTGTTCACCGGCCACGGCGGCGCGGCGGCTGAACCGGGCCTGATCAGCATCGACCCCGATGGCCCCCCGTGCCGCAGTGGCAACCGGGGCTCCCTGGAGCAGTACTGCAGCCTCGGCGGCCTGGCCCGCCTCAGTCCGCTCGATCCGCGGGAACTCTGCCGCCGCGCCGATGCCGGCGACACCGAGGCCCTGGCGGTGTGGCAGACCTACGGACGCCTGCTCGGGGTGGGGCTGAGCTCGTTGCTCTATGTGCTCACCCCGGAGCTGGTGCTGATCGGTGGTGGCCTCAGCGGCGCCAGCCACCATTTTCTGCCGGCGGTCTGGCGGGAGGTGGAGCAGCGGGTGCTGGCGGTGAGTCGGGAGGGCCTGGCGATCCGCCGCTGTGCGCTGGGCAACGGCGCCGGCCGGCTGGGGGCGGTACGGCTGGCGCTGGATCGCTTGGGAGACTAGAAGCCATGAGCCAGACCATCACCACCCCTGCCAGCGTCGTGCCGGAGCCCGACCCCCAGCTGTTGCAGCGGGCCGCGGCGGTGCGCCGGGCCGCCATGGCCCTGGGCCAGTGCAGTGATGCCGAACGCCGCGCCGCCGTCGAGGCGATGGCCGACGCC
>JBBQIH010000219.1:0-4874 GCA_038324725.1 Cyanobacteriota bacterium
CTGGGGGGGGGGGCCCTGGTGGGGGTTTTTCTGGGGCGGGGGCGCGGGGGGGGGGGGGTGAAACGGGTTGGTGTCCTTGTGGGCCCCGCGCGCCCACACCCCCCCCCCCAGGCCGGTGGCCGCCGCGGCGGCTCCGGACGCCACTGGGGCTCCAGCGCCGGGCCGTCCCCGCCGCTCCGAACCGATCCAGGCCGTGGGGGACCGGCCCCTGCAGCGCCTGGCCAGCGGCTATGGCGAGCTGGACCGGGTGCTGGGGGGCGGCCTGGTGCCTGGCTCCCTGGTGCTCCTGGGGGGTGATCCGGGCATCGGCAAGAGCACCCTGCTGCTGCAGAGCGCCCGGGCCATGGCCTCCCGGGCCGTGGTGCTCTACGTGAGCGCCGAGGAGTCGGCCCAGCAGGTGAAGCTGCGCTGGCGGCGCCTGGCCGAGGACGCTCCTGGCGCGGCGACGGAGGTCGGCGATGGCGACGGAGAAGGCGAGGGGCTGCGCCTTCTGGCCGAAACCGATCTGGAGCTCGTCCTGCAGGAACTCGAGACCCTGCGGCCCCAGGTGGCGATCATCGACAGCATCCAGGCCCTGCATGACGCCGAACTGGGCAGTGCCCCCGGCTCGGTCTCCCAGGTGCGGGAGTGTGCCGCCGCCCTGCAGCGGATCGCCAAACGTCAGCACACCGCCCTGGTGCTGGTGGGGCATGTCACCAAGGAGGGGATGCTGGCGGGTCCCAAGGTGCTCGAGCACCTGGTGGATGCGGTGCTGACCTTCGAAGGAGACCGCTTCGCCAGCCACTGGCTGCTGCGGGCCGTCAAGAACCGCTTCGGCGCCACCCACGAGCTGGGTGTGTTCGAGATGCAGGGTGCCGGCCTGGTGGAGGTGAGCAACCCCAGCGAGCTGTTCCTGGCCGGGGATGGACCCAGCCCCGGCACCGCCACGATCGTGGCCTGCGAGGGCACCCGGTCACTGCTGGTGGAGATTCAGGCCCTGGTCAGCCCCACCAGCTATGCCAGCCCGCGGCGCACGGCCACCGGCATCGGCACCAACCGCCTGCACCAGATCCTGGCGGTGCTGGAGAAGCACATGGGTCTGCCCCTCTCGCGCTTCGACTGCTACCTGGCGGTGGCCGGTGGCCTTGAGGTGGAGGAGCCGGCGGCGGATCTGGGGGTCGCGGCCGCCGTGGTGGCCAGTTACCGCGACCTCACCCTGCCGGCGGGCACCGTGCTGCTGGGGGAACTGGGCCTGGGCGGCCAGCTGCGGCCCGTGGGCCAGCTGGAGTTGCGCCTGCAGGAGGCGGCCCGGCTGGGCTTTTCCCGGGCCGTGGTGCCCCGCGGCAGCGCCCTGGGGCCGGTGGCGGCCAGCCTCGGCCTGCAGCTGCTGGAGGCGGCCACGGTGGCCGAAGCCCTGGTGGCCGGCCTGGGGGTCAACCCCGACTAGTCAGAAGTACACGTCGACGTTGCTGCGGCCGGACGACTTGAGCCAGTTCTCGATGTCCAGGTAGCCGCCCGGGTAGAGCCGCACCGCCTTGGTCCAGTAGGCGGCCGCCTCGTCGAACCAGCGGTCGGCGGCGTCCTGGTCGCCGGTTTCCTCGGCCAGCCGGCCCCACTTCTCGTAGATCAGCCCCATGTTCTTGAGGCAGGAGGGGGAGTTGGCGTTGGCGTCGAGCGACTGGCGGTAGAAGTCGAGGGCCTTGTTCTCCTCGCCATTGCTCATGAAGATGATCGCCATGTTCTTGAGGATCTCGCCCCGGTCGATGCTGTTCTCCTCGAGTTTCAGGGCCTCTTCATAGTTTTCGAGAGCTTCGGCGTAGTCGCCGTCGTTCTGGGCCGACAGGCCGTCGCGGTAATAGACGTAGGCCTCCTTCGCCTTGGGATCGATCGGCAGCAGCTTGACGATCAGGTCGGCCATGACCGTGAAGCTCTTGTCGATGAAGTTGTCGTTGCGCTGCGAGCGGGGCAAGGGTCGAGATCCGGATCGTGCCTCCATCCTGCCTCGGGCGGCCGGGAGCGGGCCATCGGGGGGCGTTGGGCGGCCTTGGGGAGGGCGAAAGGGTGGCGGCTCCCTAGCCTGGGGCGCCGGTCCGTGATCGCCCCGGCACCCCCTGCGTGAGCGCCACCCCCCTTGCCACCGCTTCAGAGCCCTTGCTCCTCGATGTGGAGGGCATGAAGTGCGGCGGCTGCGTGCGTGCCGTGGAGCAGCGCCTGCTGCAGACCAAGGGCGTGCGCCAGGCCAGCGTCAACCTGCTCACCCGCACGGCCTGGGTCGATCTGGAGCCATGCACTGACGGCCCCGATGGCGTCACCGTGGACCCCCTGCCCGCCCTGCTGGGCAGCCTTGAGGGCCTGGGCTTCCAGGCCCGGTTGCGGTCCCAGGCCCTGGAGCCGGCCAGCCAACGGCAGCGGCGGCAGGCCGACCAGTGGTGGCGCCACTGGCGCCAGCTGCTCGTGGCGCTGCTGCTGCTGTTCGTCTCCGGGCTGGGGCACCTGGCGGAGGCCGGCCAGCTGCCCTGGCGTGGTCCTTGGCAGCTGCTGGGCAGCCCCTGGTTCCATGCCCTGGTGGCCACGCTCGCCCTGGCCGTTCCGGGCCGACCGATCCTGATCCGGGGGGTTCGTTCGGCGCTGGCCGGCGTGCCCGGCATGGACAGTCTGGTGGGGCTGGGCGTGGCCAGCGCCTACCTCTCCAGCCTGGTGGGCTGGCTGTGGCCGGCCAGCGGTTGGCCCTGTTACTTCAACGAGCCGGTGATGCTGCTGGGCTTCGTCCTCACCGGTCGCTTCCTCGAGGAACGGGCCCGGTACCGGACCGGTCGGGCCATCGAGGAACTGAGTGCCCTGCAGCCCGACCATGCCCTGCTGCTGCTGGGCGACGGTCCCCCCCGCCAGGTCCGGGTGGGGGGGCTGCGGCCGGGGGACCGGCTGCGGCTGCTGCCGGGGGACCGGGTGCCGGTGGATGGGGTGGTGCTGGAGGGCCGCTCGAGCGTGGATGCCTCCAGCCTCACCGGCGAACCCCTGCCGCGCTCCGTGGGACCGGGCGGTGAGCTGGCCGCTGGCCTGCTCAATTTGGATGGTTCCCTGGTGCTGGAGGTGCAGCGCAGCGGTGCCGAGAGCGCCATCGCCCGCATCGTGCACATGGTGGAGCGGGCCCAGGCCCGCAAGGCCCCGATCCAGGGGCTGGCCGACCGGATTGCCGGCCGCTTCACCCTGGTGGTGCTGGCCCTGGCGGTGGCCACCCTGCTGTTCTGGTGGTTGTGGGGCAGCCAGCACTGGCCCGAGGTGCTGCTCACGGTCGTTGCAGCCGGCCATGGCGCCCATGGCCATGGGGATGTCGCCAGCCCTGCCACCCCCTTCAGCCTCGGGTTGCAGCTGGCCATCGCCGTGCTGGTGGTGGCCTGTCCCTGCGCCCTGGGTCTGGCCACACCGACGGCCATCACCGTGGGCTCCGGCCTGGCGGCCCGCTCGGGCCTGCTGTTCCGCGGCGGTGACGCCATCGAAACCGCCTCCCGGCTGGAGGCGGTGCTGTTCGACAAAACCGGCACCCTCACCGTCGGTCGCCCCTTGGTGACGGCCGTCCGGGTGATCGGGGCCGCGGCTGGGAGCCCGGCGGAAGCGGCCCAGGCCGAGCGGCTGGTGCAGCTGGCGGCCAGCCTCGAGCAGCACAGCCGCCATCCCCTGGCCCATGCCGTCCTTCAGCAGGCCCAGTGCCAGGCGCTGCCCCTGCTGCCCGTCGCTGAGGCCCTGACGCATCCAGGGGAAGGTGTGCAGGGCCAGGTGGAAGGCTCCGGGCTGGTGCAGGTGGGCCGGCTGGCTTGGCTGGCCCGCACCGGCGTGGCGGTGGACCCCAGCCTTGAGGCCCTCCAGCAGGACCTGGAGGCCGATGGCGCCAGCCTGCTGGCGGTGGCCAGCAACGGACGGCTGCTGGGACTCCTGGCCGTGGAAGACCAGCCCCGCGCCGATGCCGCCGCCACCCTGGCCCGCCTGAGGCAGCAGGGGCTGCGGCTCGGGCTGCTCAGCGGGGACCGGCGGGCGAGCGTCGAGGGCCTTGGCCGCCGGCTCGGCCTGCGCCCCGAAGAGCTGGCCTGGGAACTGCGGCCCGAGCAGAAGCTGGAACGGCTCCTGCTGGCCCAACGCCAGGGGGCCGTGGCGATGGTGGGAGACGGAGTGAATGATGCGCCCGCCCTGGCTGCCGCCGATCTCGGCATCGCCGTCGGAACCGGCACCCAGATTGCCCAGGAGAGTGCGGCGCTGGTGGTGATGGGTGAGGGCCTCGACGGCATCGTCCGGGCCCTGGAGATCGCCCGGCGCACCATGGCCAAGGTGCGCCAGAACCTGGCCTGGGCCTTCGGCTACAACCTGATCGTGCTGCCGATTGCTGCCGGTGTGCTGCTGCCGGGCTTCGGCCTGCGCCTCTCGCCCGAGCTGGCGGCTCTGCTGATGGCCTTCAGCTCCATCACCGTGGTCGGTAATGCCCTGCTGCTGCAGACCAGCCTGAAGGATCGGCCGTCATGAGCGGTCGCTTCCTGGTGCTGGAAGGCATCGACGGCTGCGGCAAGTCCACCCAGATCGAGGCCCTGCGCGCCTGGCTGCCGGCCAGTGGCCTGATGGATCCCGGCGCCCGCCTGGTGGTGACGCGGGAACCCGGCGGCACGGCCCTGGGCCAGGCCCTGCGTTCCCTGCTGTTGCGGCCGCCCGAGGGTGCCGCCCCCTGCAGCCTCAGCGAGCTGATGCTCTACGCCGCTGACCGGGCCCAGCACGTGGAGGAGTGCCTGCGTCCGGCCCTGGCCGCCGGCGACTGGGTGCTTTGCGATCGCTTCAGCGGCTCCACCGCCGCCTACCAGGGCTACGGCCGCGGGCTTCCCCTGACAACGATCCACCAGCTCGAGGCCCTGGCC
>JBBQIH010000220.1:0-4867 GCA_038324725.1 Cyanobacteriota bacterium
AGGTCCTGCATCATCGCGTTGAACAGCACACCCCCATCCCCGAAAGGGCCTCGGTCGGGATCGGTGGCGGCGAGCATCTGATCGATGGCGGAGCGCACGAGCTCCCGCCTCCAGGTCAGATACGTCATGGGAATTCGCTCCTGGTGCAATTTTTTGTCAGTGTGTCGCCATGGGCGAAAACAAGCCACGGCCCGTTACATTCCCGATTTTTGGTATCGAAATTTACAGAATGAAGTGTTGAAATCGTGATCAAAAGCCCTCTGACCGGCTGGGTCCGGCGGCGCTGTGGCGCCACAGCCGCAGCATCGGCGTCTCGCCCTCGAAGCCCTCGTCGTAGACGGTGGGCTCCAGTTGCCCGTGCCATTCCGGCGGCAGGGAGGCGAGCAGGGGCGCCACCCAGGGATGGGCCCGGGGGTGGCGTTCGATCGTGTGGGCCGGGTAGATCCTCACCTCCCGCCGGCTCACCCGCAGCAGTTCGGCCAGGGCCCGCCGGTGCCAGTCGAGGTCGAAGTCGGGCTGCTCGCTGAGTCCGCCGTCGGCGATCGGGGCGTAACAGAACAGGAGATGGCCGCAGAGCACCAGATCGAAGCTGGCCGCCTCGAAGGGAAGGGAGGGCAGCGCCGTGGCTCGGTAGGCCTCCGGATGGTCCCGCCGGTCGGCCAGGAAGGCCTCGAGGGCCTCCAATTTTCCCTGGCGAAAGCGGGACAGCTCGAAGTCCGGCCGCAGTGTCGGACTCAGGGCCAGGCGCTCCATGGTGAAGGCGACGTCATCGCGGCAGCGGTGCTCCAGCTCCGGCAGCGACAGGTTGTAAAGGGGGTCGGCGGCCACGCTCTCCACTCCGGCGGCGCGGGCCAGGGCGGTGAACGAACCGGGGCCGCCGGGGCAATCCAGCACCCGGCGGCCCTGCCAGGCCGCCAGATCGAGGTTGAAGAACGCCAGTGCGTCAGCCCCGGTGCGACCGAAGAACACCACCCTGGGCAGATCCATGCGAAGGTCGCACTGCGGAGCAAACGCTAGCTGCAGGCAGGGGTTGGGGCTGCTGATCGCAGGAGCTCAGGGCCCCGTGGCGGCGCCGGCTCAGGGCCCCGGATCGCGGCGCAGGCTGAGGGCGATGGCACCGTCGGCCCGGCGCAGCTCAAGGGACTCCCCTTCAAGCCGCAGGCTGGTGGCCGTGGGCAGGGCCGCCAGGAACTGGCGCTCCTGCGCCATCACGCCGTCGCCGGGGCAGCGCTTTCGGGTCGTCACCGGGGTGCCGATGCTCAGGGAGGTGCGCTCCAGCCGCACCGGTGCCGTGAAGCGGTTGCAGCCGGCCGAGCCGGCCAGCTGGCCGGCCTTGAGGAACTGCACCGAAAGGGCCGTGCCCAGGATCGGGCTCACCAGGGCCTGGCGGCCGTTGTTGAACCCGGCCACCCGCCAGGTGCTCCCCACCAGCCGCTGCGACTGGGCCACCAGCACCAGCAGGGGACGGCCGTCGGCCGAAAGCAGCCGCAGGCGCTCGCCTTCGAGGCGGAAGCCCCGGCTGTTCGTGAGCGCCGTCTGGAAGGCCTCCGCCTGCCGCATCACCGCCGGCGGGCAGGCCATCTTCGTGCTCAGGCCCCGGGCCGACACCTGCAGGCCCGTGCCCCGCACGGTGACGGGGGCACCGAAGCGGTTGCAGCCATCGCTGCCCGCCACACGGCCAGCCTCGAAGCGCAGCGTGAGGGTGGTGCCGCCGACGGGTTGGCGCTGTCCCAGCCGCTCCAGCACCCAGGCGGTCCCCTCGAGACGGGAGGGGGACGGAGTCGCTGCCAGGGCGGTGGCTGGCGGCGCCGATGGCAGCAGGGCAACCAACGCGACCAGGAGCCGGGGGGCCGAGGGGCGCCGCAGTGGTTGGGTGTGCATCGGGGTCATGGGCGGCTCAGGAGCCCAGGCGGGCGGCGATCCAGGCGCCCATGCCACCGGCGGCGGGGTGGGGCACCGCGTCGCGATCGACCCACCAGAGCGAAAGCGCCAGCACGTTAAGTCCGAGGATCAGGGCGTAGACCCGCCAACCTTCCGGCAGCTTCATGGCGTTGGCTTGCGATGCCGGCGACGATAGGACTGCCGGCGCTGGCCGGGCCGCCTCAGGCGCTGGGCCGCCGCTGCAGCACCCGGCCGGCGGCATCGCTGAGCGAGCGGGGCAGCCTCTGCGGGTCGATGCGCCGCAGGGTGCGCAGATCGAAGCTGGTGTCCACCAGGCGAGGCGGGCTGCCGACCAGATCCAGCACAGTGAGGGTCTGGAAGGGCGGGGTGTTCTGGCTCAGCAGCCGGCGGGGGCCGCTGCCCATGGCCCCGAGCTGGAACAGATCCAGCTGGCCCAGGCGGGCCGGGAAATAGGCGTGCTGATGGCCGCTCACGTAGGCCTCCACCCCATGGCGCTCCAGCAACTGCTGCAGAGCCGCCGACCGCGCCAGCACCTCCCCGGGGCGGTCGCGGCCCTGGCTCACGGCCCGCAACGGCAGGTGGCCCACCACCAGGCGCCGGCTGGCGGAACGGGCGGCGGGGCTGGCCAGGATCCGTTCGGCCCAGCGCAGCTGCTCCGCCGGCACCTGGGCGGTGGAGGCGTCCCACACCAGCACGAACACGTCGTCCTGGCGGATGGCGTAGTGGAAGGGGAAGGAACCGGTGTCGACGAACGTGAGCCCGAGGGCATCACGCCGCGCGCTCCAGAAGCGGGACGCCTCGGCGCGGTCGTCGGCGAAGAGGAAGCGGCCGGCGGCGCTGGCGCCGGAGGCGTCGTGGTTGCCCATGGCCGGGGCGAACGGCAGGCCGGCGCGGCGCAGGGGGCTGAGCACGCTGTGCTCGAAGCTCGCCCACATGGAGGCCAGTCGCTGGCGGCCCAGTCCCGCCTTCTGGCCCGCCACCATGTCGCCGGCGCAGATCACCAGATCCGGGCGCAGCGGCGGGATCAGGGCCACGCCCCGGTGCACCTCGGCGACGTAGGTGGTGGAGCCGTAGGAGCTGTTGAGGTCGCTGATCAGCACCAGGCGGGTGCCGCCGCGGGGTGGTGCGGCCAGGGCGGTGGCGCCCCGGGCGGCGCCTGGCTGCCAGAGCTGCCAGAGGCCCGCCCCCAGGGCCAGGCCGGAGAGCGAGAGCAGCTGGCGACGGCCGAGGGACGGCGGCATGGCGGAATCGCGGCGATCCAGGGATCACAATGGCCGCTCAGGGCCCCACGCGCCGGAAGCCATAACCCAGGTAGTCGAACCCGCTCACCCGGCCGCCGCCATCGCTCTGGAACGGCACCTGCACCGGTGCGGAGAGCACACCGGGCCAGAGCAGGTGCAACGTGTCGCCGTTCCAGGGGCCCAGGGAGGCGCGGTAGCGGGCCGGACCGGCCAGCACCACCAGTGCGCCGTTCTGCTCGGCCACCGTCCAGGAGCCGAACAGGTCGTTGACGTAGGTGCCGGTGTAGGCCCGCAAGGGGCGGGACGGGGGTTTCGCTTGGGCGGGTCTGGGCTCCACGGCCAGCAGCAGGCCCTCGAGTTGCTGTGCCTTGGCCCGGATCTGGGGCTGCAGGTCGGCCTCACCGGGCCGCCCAAAGGCCTGCTGCAGCAGGGCCGCCCGCAGCGCCTCCGGCAGGGCCGTGAGGTTGCGGTTGGCCAGGATCGCCACGGCGAAGCGCTTCTGGGGCACCACCAGCAGCAGGGTGCGTACGCCATCGAGGGCGCCGCCCTTCTCCAGCACCTTGAGGCCGTTGTAGTGGTACACCCCCCAGCCGGGGGCGTAGTCGAAGCCGGAGTCGGCGTCGATCGGTGGGAACTCGGCGAAGCCCGGCTCCTCGGCGATCACGGGCTCGAACATCGCCTTCACCGCCGTTTCCGACAGCACCCGCCGGCCGTCGATCTCGCCGCCGCGGGCCAGCAGGGTGAGGAAGCGGCCCAGGTCGTTGGCGCTGCTGGCGAAGCCGCCGGCGGCGATGAACAGGGCGCTGAGGTTGGGGGGCACCACCTGCAGGCGATTCCCCACCAGGGCATGGGAGCGGCTGACATCGGCGAGTGCCTCGGGACCCGTGCCATTGCCGATCAGGCGGCTGGCCACCCCCGTGCGGGCCATGGCCAGGGGCTGGAAGAGCAGGCTGCTGGTGAGGGCCGGGAAGGGCTGGCCGCCGGCCTGCGCCGCCAGCTCACCGGCGAGGAAAAAACCGATGTTGGAGTAGGCGGGACGGTCGCGGAAGGAGCTGGCGGGCTTCACGTAGCGGATCCGGCGCAGCACGTCGGCGCGGTCGTAGCCGAGGTGATCGAAGAGGTCGCCGAAGAAGGTGGGGAAGCCGGCGCGGTGGCTGAGCAGGTCGCGGGCGTTCACCCACTGGCCGGCGTAGGCGTCGTGGAGGCGGAAGCCCGGCAGCAGTGGCAGCATCGGCTGCTCCCAGGTGAGCCGCTTGCGATCCACCAGGGCGGCCACGGTGGCGGCGGTGAAGGTCTTGGAGACGCTGGCCAGCTGGAACACCGTGTCGGCGGTGGTGGGCGCGCCGGTGGCCAGATCACGCACGCCGAAGCCTTCGGCCAGGACCAGCCGGCCGTCCTGCACCAGGGCGATGGCGGCGCCTGGCACGGCGTACTCGGCCAGGGCCCAGCGGCTGATCCGGCGCGCGGCAGCCCCATCCACCCCCGTGCCGGGGGCAAAGCCGGGCAGGCCGGCGGCCGCGACGGCCTGGGGCAGGGGAGCGGCCAGGGCCAGGGCCAGCAGGGGTGCGCTTACGGCTTGAAGGAGGGTCATGCAGCAGGGATCCGTCGAAGCCCTTGGCAAGTCTGCTCAGGCTTGGGCGGAGCGGCCCGCACCACCAGGCTGTGGGCGGCCGGCACGTAGAAGAGCGCCAGGGCGGTGGCCCCCACCAGCCCGCCGGACACCG
>JBBQIH010000221.1:0-4853 GCA_038324725.1 Cyanobacteriota bacterium
AGGCTGCGGCTGAACCGGTCCATCAGTCCGCCGAGCATGGTTTCCAGCCGGCTGGGGTCGCTCATCACCGGCGGCAGGTCGGCGGCGATCTCGAGCACCAGCTTGAGGTCGCGCCGGCCCAGCTGGCGTTGCCAGAACGCCTCCAGCTGATACAGGAGCCGGCTCAGGTCCGTGCGAGCCAGTTCGCTGTCACTCAGGGGCTGGCCACTGCCGGGCTGGCGCTGCAGTTCTGCTGCCAGAAAGATGAGGCCGAAGCGGTCGATCTGTTCGCTGCACTCCCCGTCGATCTGCTCCAGTCGCTGGCGCACCACCGCCGGCAGGTCGGTGCGGCGCAGCAGGGAGCGGATCAGGGTGCGGATCGTGGCCAGCGGGGTGCGCACTTCATGGGTGAGGGCCTCGAGCAGGGCCAGTTCGCTGCTCACCGCATCGCTGGCCTCGCTGCGTTTCTCCCCGTGCACCAGAGGCTGCAGCGTGACGCTGGGGGCCATGGCGGCCAGCCGCTGGGCCAGCAGGGGCCAGAAGCGGGCGCCCAGATCGGGCCCGTTGCGGAGCGGGCCAAGCAGATGCAGCCGCCGGCGCAGCCCCAGGCCCTCGGCCGGGTCGTCCTGGGCCAGGCGTCGATCGAGCAGCTCCAGGGCGGCCGAGAGGATCGAGGCCTCGAACCGCACCACCAGTCGGCGCTGGTGCGGGGGACCATCGAGGGCCAGGGCCACCTGCAGCACCGGCGTGATCAATACCAGCAGCGGATCGGTGCCGTCGTCCTCGCGCAGGCTGAGGCGCCGGAAGCCCCCTGGCCGCCCTGCCGTGCCCGGGGGCGCGCTGCCCGGGGGGAACGTGCCGGGGGATCCCGGCAGGGGCGGCAGGCCGGGCAGCAGTGGCAGCCCCGATGGCATCAGGTTGCCCACCTGAACCGGAGTCCAGACCCAGCCGTCGAGCCACTCCAGCAGGGAGGGCTCATAAAGGGCCGGCAGGGGGGCCGCTAGCCAGACACCGGGCTGGGGAGGGGCCGCCCCGAGCAGATCCGCTTGCACGGTGGCCAGCGCGGCCCACCACTGGCGACGCACGCTGTCTTCGTCCCCTCGTCCCGCTGGCACGCCGTCCGCCAGCAGTGCACGCAGTTCCCCGAGGCTCACCACCATCGCCGCAGGCTGCGGCTGCGCTTGGCCACGGAGGCGCAGAGCCCGAGGCTGATGCAGTTGACGAGCATGGCCGAACGGCCATAGCTCAGGAAGGGGAGGGGAATGCCGGTGATGGGTCCGAGACCGATGGTCATGTTGATGTTCACCACCACCTGGAACATCAGCATGGCGCCGATCCCCACCACCACGAGCGATTCGTAGTCGCTGCCGGCTCGACCGGCGATCTGCAGCAGGCGCCAGATCAGCACCACGAAGCCCACCACCACCAGCATCGAGCCGATGAACCCGGTTTCCTCCCCCAGGGCGCTGAAGATGAAATCGGTGTGCTGTTCAGGGATGAAGCGGAGCTTGGTGAGCGAGCCGTTCATCAGGCCGGTGCCCCAGAGCTGGCCGGAGCCGATCCCCACGGTGCTCTGCAGCAGGTGGTAACCGCCGCCGAGGGGATCCTGGGCGGGATCGAGGAACAGGGTGAGCCGCTCCCTCTGGTGGGGCCGCAGCCCGTGCTCCCACAGCCAGGGGGTCCCCACGGCGAACAGTGCCTGGACGGCCAGCACCAGCGCCAGTCCGATCCGCTTCCATGGCAGAGAGCGCCAGGCCACCCACCCCATCAGGGGGATCCAGGCCACCAGCAGCCAGGGCACGGTGCCGGCGATGATCGCGGTGAACAGCGGTGAGAGCAGCAGCAGCAGCCAGGTGGCGGGCATCCCCGACCAGAACAGCATCACCAGCAGCACGGCACCGAAGACCAGGGAGGTGCCCAGATCGGGCTGCACGAACACGAGCAACCAGGGCACGCTGATGATGCCCACCGGCCGCAGCAGGTCGATCGGCCGTTCCACCGGGTACTTCGAGAGAACGCCCGCCATCAAAAGGATGGCCGCCACCTTGGCGAATTCCGACGGCTGCACATAAAAGCCGCCGATGTTGATCCAGCTCTGGGCCCCGAGGGCGCTGACCCCGATGATCCGCACCGCGATCAGGCTCGCCACCATCAGGACGTAGATCGGCCACTGGAACCGGGCGATGCGCTCCAGGGGCACCCGGGACAGCAGCACGGCCAGCACCAGGCCCACCGCCGCGGTGACCCAGTGCTGGAACCAGTCGGTGGTTCCCTGCTGGCGCTGGGTGCTGGCGATCAGGATCCCCGCCAGCAGGGTGAGGGCGATCGGGATGCCCCACAGAATCGGATCGAAGCCGAGGCCACGCCGCCTCGGTCCCTTGGCGGCGAACCCACCGCGCCGGGGGCTGAGAACCGCCATCGCGTCAGGCGAGGGCCGGGCTGAGGGCGCAGCTGGCGCTCAGCCGCTCGGCGAGCTCGGTGAAGGCGCGGCCACTGACGGAGGTTGGGGCCGATAGCACCACCGGCCGGCCCCGTTCCCCGCCTTCAAGCACGGGCATCTCCATCGGCAGCTGGGCCAGCAAGGGCACACCCGCCTCATCGGCCAGCAATTGGCCGCCGCCACTGCCGAAGAGGGCGTAGCGGCGATCGGGCAGATCGGGGGGGATGAAGGCGGTCATGTTCTCCACCACTCCCAGCACCGACACTCCCATCTGGAGGAACATCGCCAGGCCGCGGCGGGCATCCTGCAGCGACACCTGCTGGGGCGTGGTGACGATCACCACGCCGGCCATGGGTACGGCCTGGGCGAGGGTGAGCTGGGCGTCGCCGGTGCCGGGGGGCAGGTCCACCACCAGCACATCGCGCTCGCCCCAGTTCACCTGATAGAGGAACTGGCGGATGATTCCGTTCAGCATCGGTCCGCGCCAGACCACCGGCTGGTTCTCCTGGATCAGCAGGCCCATCGACACCATGACGATGCCGCAGCTCTCGATCGGCTCCAGCACCTGCTCGTTGCCGCTGCCCGAAACCTGGGGGCTGCGGTCGGCCACGCCGAGCATGGTCGGGGCATTGGGGCCGTAGATGTCGGCATCGAGCAGGCCCACCCGCAGGCCCGAGGCGGCCAGGGCACAGGCCAGGTTCACAGCCACGGTGCTCTTGCCCACACCGCCTTTGCCGCTGCTGACGGCGATCACCTGACGCACGCCTGGGATGCCCTGCCGTTCCGGCAGCTGCCCCCCTCCCGGGCCGTGGCCGGCGGCGCCGATCGGCCCCGACGAGGGGGCGGCGGCGGGCTGGGCCAGTTCGATCTGCACGTCGCTGATCCCCTCCACGGCCAGCAGGGCCGCGCGAGCTTCGGCGGCGATCCGCTCCCGCTGGCTGGCGGCGAACCCGGGCAGGGCCAGCCGGAACACCGCCCTGCTGCCCTGGTGACGCAGGTCGCTGATCCAGCCCAGCTCCACCAGGCTGCGGCCGCTGCCGGCGTCGTGGAGCGGCTTCAGGGCCTCAAGGAGGGTGTCGGCGCTGGCCATTCGTCGACGTCACGGGCGTTCTGAAACGGGATCCTAGGGGCCGTGCCCCGGGGCGGTCGGGCTGGCTCAGTCACCCCCATGGCGGCCGCCCGGAACTTCCGCAGCCCGTGACAGAGGCTCTCGAACCCTTGTGAGACCCCCCGGCTGGCTGAAAAGGTGTGCGGATGTTCCGCGTCCGACGCTCTGCCGTTCCATGGAGATGCCACCTGCCGATTCCCGCAGCCGCGCCAAGGCCCTGCTGATGGGCCTGCAGGATTCCATCTGTGCCGGCCTGGCCAGCCTCGATGCTGAAGCCGGCTTCGAGGAACAGAGCTGGGAACGGCCGGAGGGCGGCGGTGGCCGCTCCCGGGTGATGAAGGACGGCCGGGTGTTCGAGCAGGGAGGGGTCAATTTCTCCGAGGTGGAGGGCGAGCGCTTGCCTCCCTCCATCCTTTCCCAGCGCCCCGAAGCGGAGGGCCACCGCTGGTTCGCCACCGGGACATCAATGGTGCTGCACCCGCGCAGTCCCTTCCTGCCCACGGTGCATCTCAACTATCGCTACTTCGAGGCCGGGCCGGTGTGGTGGTTCGGCGGCGGCGCCGACCTCACCCCCTACTACCCCTTCCTGGAGGATGCCCGCCACTTCCATCGCACCCTCAAGGGGGCCTGCGATGGGGTGGATCCGGCCTACTACAAGGTGTTCAAGCCCTGGTGTGATGAGTATTTCTACCTGAAGCACCGGGGTGAGACCCGGGGCGTGGGCGGGATTTTTTACGACTACCAGGACCCCGGTGGGGTCCTTTACAAGGGCGGCGATGGCGAGGGTCCGGCGGCGGCGGCCAGCACGGCCATCGGGCCCCTGCACCAGGACTGGGAACAGCTGTTCGCCCTGGCCTCGGCCTGCGGCAACGCCTTCCTGCCGAGCTACGTGCCGATCGTGGAGCGCCGCCAGGGGCTGAGCTGGGGGGAGGTGGAGCGCCAGTTCCAGCTCTACCGCCGGGGCCGGTACGTGGAGTTCAACCTGGTGTTCGACCGCGGCACGATCTTCGGCCTGCAGACCAACGGCCGCACCGAATCGATCCTGATGTCACTGCCGCCCCTGGTGCGCTGGGAGTACGGCTACACGGCGGCGGCCGGCAGCCGCGAGGCCCTGCTCACCGATCTGTTCACCCGCCCCCAGAACTGGCTGGAAGACCCGTCCCTGGAGGAACGCTGCCAACCCCACCAGGCGGTGGGCTGAGCGGTCGGATGGTGGTGGGGCGGCGATCCAGGCCAGTCTCCAGGGCCGTCACGATCCGGTTGGCGATGGCCATCACCGTGTCGGCACGGGTGGCCGGGTTGCGCAGGGAGCGCTCCAGCTGGCCT
>JBBQIH010000222.1:0-4831 GCA_038324725.1 Cyanobacteriota bacterium
GATTCGGCCGCTTACGGTCTCCCGCATTCGCACCTCCTCTCCAGTCGCAACCGACGCAGTGGAAGCGTCAGTTCCTAAACTTTTTTGGTTGTCCAGGTTCTACCGCTCCACCCCTTCCGGGGCTCTCGCGGCGCGTCGCCGCACGGCGACTCAGAAAAAATAAAGCACCGTCGGCTCGCGCCTCTCAGTCTCAGTAAGTCCGCGTCCCGCTTGAGCTCTCGCTCTCTGGGGCGCAGTCCAAAATCATATCACCTTGGCGGGGGCTCGGACGTCTCTAGGGCTTCAGCCCACGGCATGAACCGATCCAATGTCTCCTGGCGGTTGGCCACCAAGACCGGAAAATTCGTCTCAGCCAGGTCCGTCCCGGCCTCCAGCCCTTGCGGACTTGGTCCAAGCCAACGCAAGGGACAGCCCAGTTCCTCCAGGACCAGCCAGGCCGCCGCCAGGTCCCAGATCTTCGGTGTGGCCTCCAGGGCCGCCATGGTCTGGCCCATGGCCACCGACACCAGGTTCAAGCTGGCCACGCCCAGCAGGCGGATCTTTCCGGGAAAAGGACGGTGCGGCAGCTTCTGAAGCACCCGGATCGATCGGCTGCAAAGGGAGGCACAGCCAGCGTTGTGCAATTGCTGGGCCGGCGGCGGAATGGGTTTGCCGTTGCGCCAGGCGCCCAGACCCCGGATGGCCACGATGCGCTGACGCAGCGGCGGCACATCAAGGATCCCCAGCACCGGCACTCCAGCCTCGAAGCGGGCCATCGAGATCGCCCAATAGGGGATGCCGGCGGCGAAGTTGGTGGTGCCATCCAGCGGATCCACCACCCAGTAAGCGGGGCTCGCGGGCACCTGCTGCCGGCCTTCCTCGCTGAGGACGCCCTCTCCAGGGAACAGCTTCGCCAGCCCCTCGACCAGCGTGGCGTCGCTCCAACGATCACAGGCGGTGATGAAAGAGCCGTCCGCCTTCAGATCCGGGTGGCTGTGGCCGAAATCGGCGCGCTGCCGCTCGGCGACCCGATCAATCAAGGTCTCCAGCCGAGGGTCAAGGGGTTGCGGGAAAAGAGGCGTCATCCCAGTTCCAGCTCCAGGACCTGGCTGAGGCTGCGGGAGGTGTCCTCCCTGAACTGGCGCACGTTGACGCGAGATAGCAGCACCAGGGCCGCCAGGGCCACCAGCAACTCCACCCCAAGCACCAGGGCGAAGGGGCCATAGGGCCCCTCCCCCAAGGGCAGGGAGCGGCCGATGTCGTAAAGGCCACCGCCGAGCAGTTTGCCGATCGCCCTGGACAGGGCCTGGGCCAGACCCCAGACCCCGACGAAGGTGCCAGCAGCCTGAGGCAAGGTGAGATCGAGCATCAGGCACAGGGCGCTGTTGGTGCCGATGCCCGCCGCCAGCCCGAACAGCACCATCACGGCCTGAAGGAAGGGGATCCTCGCCGTCAGGCCCGCCACGATCAGCAGCAGCAGGGACAGGGCGATCAGCTGGCAACCCAGACGAGCGGTGGCCATCTTGCCGAGCCGTGGGACCACCCAGAGCCCCGCCAGCAGCAAGCCCACCAGGGTGCCGACGCCCCAGAAAGCGTTGAGCTGGGCCGTGGCGGCGATCGGCATGGCGAAGACCTGGGCGCCGTAGCTCTCCAGCACCGGATCCTGCAGGAACAGGGCGAGGGTGAACAGGATCAGGAACGAAAAGAAGATCAGGACCTGGCGGCTGGAGGTGATCAGGGTCCAGGACTGCCGCAGGCCGATGGCATCCTCTCGCCTGGCCGTTGTGCCGTCGGCGCTCTCGCGCAGGGGCGATTCCATTCCCCAGGTCGCCACGACCGTCAGCAGCATCACGGTCGCCGCCACGATCGTCATGAAGCGGGAAAGGGCCGCCTGCAGCACCACCGGATCCCTCACCCCGTCCAGGGAGCGCAGGCTCACGCCGATGGCCACGGCGCCGATGACGATGCCAACCGTGAGCATGCACCAGATGATGCTCACCGCCCGGGGCCGCTCCTGTTCGCTGGTGCGGTCGATCACCAGGGCCAGGTAGGGGGTGGTCGCCAGGGAAATCGCCAGGCCATAGAGGGAGAACAGACCGCAGAGGGCCGCGATGCCAAGGGCGAGGCCGGGCTGGCTGCCGTCCTGCAGCAGACGTCCGACCTTGAAGATCAGGGGCACCGACAGCACCGCCAGCAGGCAGAACGCCGCCGTGCCGATCAGGACGTAGGGAACCCGGTGACGGGAGGCCAATGGATGGGCATCGGAGATCTGGCCGAACAGCACCCTCGACGGCGCCACGAACTGCTCAAAGGCCAGGGCACCGCCCACCAGCAGCCCGGGAAAGCCCAGCTCACTGAGCATGATCCTGTTGAGCAGACCGGAAAAGATCACCGCCAGGCATCCCAGGCATCCCTGGAAAAGACCCAGGCGCATGGTGGCGGTGAGGGAAAGACCGGAGCGGAGGTGGGACGACAACGGGCCTCAGGACCCCGGCGGCATGACCTCGGGCCCGATCGGACTGCCCGCCCGACAGGCCGGAATCAGCGGCTGGGGCTCCACCGGAATCAAGGCCGACCCCGCCGGCCTCGGACTGGTGGCCGGCAGCGACTGGCGCTGGCAAAGGCCGACCTGGTCGAGGCCGGTGAAGCGCCGCAACCGCGCCAGGGCCTTGTTGTAATCAGAGATGGCCGTCGACCAACGCACTTCGGCCTGGGTGAGATCCCTCTGGGTGTCGACCACCTCCCGCTGGGTGGTGACTCCGGCCTGGAACCGCAGGCGGGCCAGACGCAGGGATTCCCTCGTGGAGATCACCTCGCGGGAGGTGGTGGTGATGTTGCGGTTGTTCTTCTCCAGCTCGTAGAAGTTGGTTTCCACCTCCCGTCGGATCGTGTCGCGCTGTTGGGCGAACTGGTAGGTGTTCTGCTCAGCCACCTGCTTCTGGCGGCGGTAGTTGGCCCGCGCGGCACCGCCATCGAAAAGGGTCCAGTTGAGATTCAGACCCACGGTGTTCTCGACCGACCAACTCTGGTTGCCGAAGTTGACACCTTGTTGGTTGCGATTGGCGAACTGAATACCGCTGGTGCGACCACCGGTGAAGCCGTAGGCGATGTTCAGAAACGGCTGGACCTGGCCCAAGGCGGTGTTCGCCTCGCTGTTGGCGATGGAGATGTTGAGCAGGACGTTGTCGAGCTCTTCGCGGAAGGCGTAGGCGGCAACGATGCTTTCCTGCAACGAGGGCAACCAGGAGCCCACCACCCGGGAAGGCTCCTTGGAGGTGGGGGTCACATCCTGGGGCAAATCCAGGATGGCAGCAAGGCCGCGGCGGGCGATGGCTTGGTCGGACAGGCCCTGGGTGAGCACCTGCTGGTCGCGGGCCAGCTGGGTTTCCGCTTCCAGAACCTCCAGCTTGGTGGCCACCCCGGCCTGGAAACGGGCCTTGGCATCCCGGAGGCTCACCAGGGAGGAGCGCACCGACTCCTGGCCGATGCGAACCGTCTCGTCGGAGACCTGGAGATCGAAGAAAGCCACCGCTGCCTCCAGGCGACGAACCCGAAGACCGATCAGGTACTGGTTCTTAGCCTGCTCAAACCTGTCGCGGGCCGCGGCGATCTGGGGCGTGCGTGTGGGGTTGATCAGGCTCCAGCTGGCCTGGAGAACCGCCGACATCCGCCAGATGCTGGTGATCGTGTTGCCGGCTTGCTGGCCAGTGCCCGTGAAGGCGCTGCTGAACTGCTGCCCTCCGGTGTAGGTGGGCAGGCTGGTGGCGTTGAGAGAGATGTTGGGATACCAGAGGGCGATCTGGGCGCGCAGGGCCGACTGGGCCTGCTCCACCTGGCTGGCGATCGCCTTGAGCTCTGGGTTATTGACTTCGACCAGGGTTTCGACATCGGCCAGGCCGAGGGGGCGCAGTTCCCGGATGCGGACCTGGGCGGGCTTCACCGGCAGGGCCAGGGGATTGGGAGCCCGCAGATCCTGCAGGGCGGGGGGCAGCTCCTTGGCGGCGGGAGCCAGCACGCCCGGGTTGGACTTCGGCCGGGATCCCTTGACCTCCGGCGCCAGGGGC
Source organism: Cyanobacteriota bacterium (assembly GCA_038324725.1). GTDB lineage: Bacteria > Cyanobacteriota > Cyanobacteriia > PCC-6307 > Cyanobiaceae > Cyanobium. The sequence goes on from JBBQIH010000222.1 coordinate 4,044, forward strand.
AGCGGCTCAACAGCCGGAATCGCCTGGCTTGCAGGGGCGGGAGCCGGCTGGGCCCCCACCGGCAACACCTGGAAGCCAACCGAAGGAAGCACCACCAGTGCCGCGAGCAGGAGTGGTTGGCGCCTCACGTTGAACCGTTCGCTTCCGACCGAGCTTAAGCATCTCCCCGTGGGGTGCCGAGGCAGGCGGCCACCAGATCGTCCGCACCCCCCAGCAACCGGACCGGCACGGGCAGGCGGAGGCGCAGCTCCGCCAGCGTGGTGTCATCGAGAAACACCTCCTCCCCCTCCCGCAGCATCACCCTGGGCAGCAGCAGTTCATCACCCAGGTCACGACCGCCGAGCCCCTCGATCAGGTCCGAGCCCGTGAGCAGCCCGGTAACCACCTGCTCCTGGCCCCAGTAGGGACTGGGCAGGCCGTGGAGCAACAGCTCCAGCCCCTCGACCCGATTGAGGCGCTCCACCACCGGCTGCAGCGCCTCGGCCACCAGCCGCCCCACCACCCAGCTGCAACGACGGCCGGTGGCGATCCGGCTCGGCAGATCTTGGGTGGCCCCCTCCAATGCCTCGAGGAAGGCGCGGATGCTGCCGACGCCGTTCTCCTGCTGGGGCAGATCCTCGTAGCTGGCCCTGGGCGGCAAGGGCTGACCGGCGATCAGGAACCATTCGTCGGAGAGCCAGGCGAAGCGGCTGCCGCTGCTGGCCTGGAACGTCCGCTGCAACCGCTCCACCCGAGCGATCACCTCCAGGGCCCAATCGCGATCGACCGGGCGCAGCGCGTCCCCATCT
>JBBQIH010000223.1:0-4805 GCA_038324725.1 Cyanobacteriota bacterium
GGGCACCCGGGGCACCTGGGTGGCTGGATTGGGCAGGAAGTTGCTGAACAGAAGCAGGACGCCGAAACCGATCAGGAGCAGATTGACGAGTCCGAACCGCCGGGTTGGGCGATTGTCGTCCTGTCGGATGGCCATGCTGCACAAAACGGCGAATGAAACCAAGTTAGGTCTGGTCGTCAACGGCCGTTCCACCACCCGGTCGGGAGAACCGAACGCCCTTCCTTTTCGGCTCCCCCCCCTCACCCATGTGCGGCCGCTACTCCCTGGCCACCCGCCTCGATCAGCTCCTGCCCCGGCTGAAGGGGCCGCTGCCGCCCGGGTTGGTCGACCATTACGCTCCCCGGTCCCAGGTGCGGCCGGGTGAACCGGTGCTGCTGCAGCGCCAGGAGCACGGCCGCCTCGAGGTGGCCCTCGCCCTCTGGGGACTGGTGCCGGACTGGTGCCCCGACCCGATGGCCCGCCGCCGGCCCATCAACGCCCGCAGCGAGACGGTGGGGGAGAAACCCTTCTTCCGGGGTGCCTGGCGCCACCGCCGGGCCCTGATCCCCGCCGATGGCTTCTACGAATGGCAGACGAGGACGGTGGAGGGCCGGCCCTTCAAGCAACCCTGGCTGTTCCGCCGCCGGGATCAGCGGCCCTTCTGGCTCGGTGGCCTCTGGGAGCGCTGGTTGGGAGGCGATGGCGGTGAACTCGAGACCTGCGTGGTCCTCACCACGGCCCCCAACGATCTGCTGGCCCGGGTGCACGACCGCATGCCGGTGGTCATCCCCGACGGGCTGGAGGAGGCCTGGCTGGCGGCCGTCGATGGACCGGAGCTGCGGGCCCTGGAGCCCCTGATGGCCCCCTGGGATCCGGCGGCGTGGGAGGCGGTGAAGCTGGAGCTGAGCCCAGGGGCGGGTGTCCAGCTGGATCTCCTTGATCGGGCCCCGGACGCCCCCGCCGGCGGCTAGAGAGGACAGACCCTGACGCCGGTCCTATGAGCCTCGACCAGCTGGATGCCTTCCTGGCCCACGCCCGGGCCGATGCCGCCCTCGATCGCCGCCTGCACGACCCCGCCGATCCCCCTGATCTGGCGGCCTTTCTGACCCTGGCCCGCGCCGCCGGTTTCACCGTCGAGGAGGCCGATGTGATTGCGGCCCAGCAACGGGCCGAAGCCAGCCTCAGCGACGAGGAGCTCCAGGCCCGCGCCGGAGCCGAGGCGCGGCGTCTACGCCACTTCATTCCCGGCTGATCCCCATGGCTGAGCGCGTTGCCGCCTATCCCCGCCCCCCGGCGCTGTTGCCCTGCGCCCAGAACGTGCGGGTGGAGGCCCTGGGGCGGGTTCTGTGTGACACCCAGCGCAGCCTGCGAGTGCTTGAAACCTTCCACCCTCCCGTCTTCTACCTCTGCCCGGACGATGTGGACCTGAGCCTGCTGGAGGCCGTTGCCGGCGCCAGCTTCTGCGAATGGAAGGGCCTGGCCAGCTATTTCGATCTCGTGGCCACGAACGGGACGGGCGAGACGCAACGCCTGCGGCGAGCTCTCTGGTGCTACCCCTCGCCCACGCCGGCCTTCGCCCCCCTGGCCGGCTGGCTGGCCTGCTACCCGGCACTCATGGACGGCTGCTGGCTGGATGGGGAACGGGTGATCCCCCAGCCGGGTGGGTTCTACGGCGGTTGGATCACCAGCGCCGTCGAGGGGCCCTTCAAGGGGGACCCCCAGCACCCGGAACTGATCTGAGCCTCCAGCGGCCTGAAGGGGGGCGGACGCAGGGACGCCCGATACCACCCAGAGCGGGGCTCATGCCCCGATGGCGGGTTGATCGTCCCGACGCTGCTGCTCACGGAGGATGGGACCATTCGGCTCCGCCGCTGTGTCTTGCCAGGGTGGAGTCGCTCCAGGGTGAAGGCAGGCGATGGCGATCCTGTTCCTCAGAGCCCTCCTTTGCAGCGAGACTTCGACAGAATGAGTGTTGTGTGCCAGCGCCAGGCAGAGAGGCTCAGAAGGATTCCAAACCCTGGGTAGGCCTGGCTGCTGCAGGTAGGCTGAGATCTCGCAGAGCCAGTGGTCCTCCGGCTCATGGCCGGATGGCTGAGCATTTCAGATCGTAATCGAAAGCCTCAAAGATCTGGCGATAATGAGAGCGGATGATCTCAATCTCTGCTTCTTCGAGTACTTGATGGTAATAATTTCTGGCTCCCCTGAATTCTGAAATGTGGTTCCCGTGGATCTGATCCTCGACGTCAAACTTTTGAAATGAGCCCAAGGCTAAAGACTTCTTCTCCACAGCCGCCAGTGAAAATGTTCTTCTTATGGTTTCCTTGCGATCATCCCGAATCGTCGCCCTCAGGAATGCCTCGATTCGGGAAAAGGCATGGTCGAAGTCATTGGAGAATTCCTCGTATTTAAGTATCAGCACATTGGCTTCGTCTTTGTACTTTAAAGTATCCCAAATCCCGCGTTCATCAATTTCTTTGATTTGTTTGCAGACGTTTTCCCGCGAGGGCGCTGTTCTATACCGTAGAATCGATGAGGAGATCATGTCCAGCGGGTTTCTCACACTCATGACGATCGGGGGGAAACGAATCATCGGTCTTGGCAAGTCGTTCAAGCCGTGCGTCTTGAGCACTCGCTTTCTGGGATAGCCGATTCGGAGAATGTTCCAGAGGAGCGTGCTGCCCGTACGGGGAGGACTGCACTGGATGATTGGAGTATTTGCATACAGTCTGGCCCGGAATAGAAGCCGTTCGAAGAGATTGCTTCTCATGGCAATGAGACATGTCTCGATGGCATGAGACAGCGGCGTCGAATTGGGGGCGTAGCGTGAATCATGGAAGGGTGTGGATGGAGGGAATGATTGTCTAAGACTCATGATTGCACGTCATGGAATTATTGTCTATTTCTTGGTTGAGATCCTGAAGCTATGCAGTGGTGGGAGGCTTGCGCGATGCTGGTTGAACCCCGTGGTTGTCAAGGAGTCGCCATCGTGTTGAAGCGAAGCCTGAGGTCTCCCGCGAATCGGTCTGCGTTGATCCACCCGGAAGGAAGGAACGGGGGTGCCGGGCACCACCCTGTCGGGCAGTCGGAACGTTCCTGGGGCATCGATGGGGCTTGCGGCGGGATCCCGGCCCATCGGTTCGCTCAAGGCGAAACCGCCGCAGCCTCGAGCCGGAGGATCTGAGTGGACGACATCCCTCCTAGCATGTCGAAAACCATGCCGTTTCCTGCGAATTGGCTTGAATGAGCTCTTCAGAAAAGCCTCCTTCCGTTGTGAACCAGGGCCAGCCAACCAACGGCCCGGGCCTTCCTGTCCTTCACCAGAGTGTCGTCTGGACATTGGTGCAGCTGAGCTCTCGCATGGTGCGGGAGCTCAATCTGGCCTTTCGCTCCATGCGAATCCGTCTCGATTCCGGGCGAACCAGACGTTTCGTGATCAGACGGTGGTACGGCAGGGCTGGAAATAACATGCAGCAGCTCCTGGTCCTTGCCCTTCATGCCGAGTTCTTTTCTGGAGCCATGAGCGTCTCTAGGGACGATCTCGTCAAAGGAAAGATTGGGGAGCTGTTCCTGCCCTTTTCTCTCCATTTCGGCCCCCAGGGACGTCCAGAAGCACCAGCTGTCACCAGGCGGTTCTTTCACTTCACTGAGCGCACATTCCGCAGTGGCAATCTGCTTCGCGCCGGCTTCAGCCCTGGCCTTCTGGCACGGCGCGACAGCTTACTCTCCGCAGAGAGGGTGCGGCGGAACTCGCACAGGGTGGCGCGTCAGCACCTTCGGCCCCATCTGACCGTCATCGAGCCGAAGCGACAGGCGGATGATCGGCTGGTTCTGCACCTTCGCAGCGGTGACATCGCTGGGCTTGACCATCCCACCTATCTGGTGAATCCGCTCTGGTACTACCGGCAACTGGCCTTGCTGCATCAGGACGTTCTTGTCGTCACTGAGCCTGGCAGGCCCCACCCTCTCCTGGAGGAGCTCCGTTCCCTGTTCGGCTCGATCCAGATCACTACGGGAACGATGGCGGAAGATTTCACCCTGCTGCGCTGCTGTCGTCAGCTGGCCACGTCCGGAGTCGGTACCTTCGCCGTGGCGGCCGCTCTGTTGTCCACGGAGCTGGAAAGTTTCCACTGCAGCGATCTGTATATGAGCGAGCACCTGAACCCAGCCATGCTCGATCCTGCCTACGTCAGGGTCAGGATGATCCGTTTGCCAGGCTTCGCCGACTGCTGGAGGCGCAGTGAGGATCGCATCACCTTGCTCAGAGAGTGGCAGCCACCTCGGGGTTCCCCAGCAGCAGCAGATCGCCGTCCACCAGCATCCGGACGACCTCGAATGGACAGCCAGGTGCCTGATCCAGGCTTGTGAGCGCCAGGTCGCCGAGGGGAGTGAAGGCGGCCAGGCCCCCCAGCAGTTTCGGTGCGATCACGACCGCCAGCTGCTGAACGCACCCCTGCCTCAGCGCGGCGGCCGCCAGCTCCGGTCCGCACTCCCACAGCACCTGGTTGCAGCCCCTTGCCGCCAGTGCCTCCAGCAGGGGGAGGGGTTCGCAGCTGTCCAGCTCCAGCCGCTCCACCCCCGACAGCTCCAGCCGCCGCCTCGGCTCTTCCGGCGCCTCCAGGCCATGGGCCACCAGGGTGGTGGCCAGTTGCTGGTCCCACAGCCGTGCGCTCTCCGGCAGCTCCAGTCGACGGCTGAGCACCACCCGCAGCGGCTCGGGATGACGTCGTCCGCGGCTGGTGAGCAGGGGGTCATCGGCACGAACGGTCCCACCGCCCACGATCACCGCGTCGCAGCCGGACCGCAGGTGGTGGACCCAGTCCCGGGCG
>JBBQIH010000224.1:0-4804 GCA_038324725.1 Cyanobacteriota bacterium
CCAGCAGGGGCACCAGATCGGCTCCCCGCACGGCGGCGGCGATGGCTTCGGCCAGCTCCGGCGCCAGGAAGCGCCGGTCGTAGCCGATCACCACCTCCCGGCTGACCAGCCCTTCCGGAGCGCTGGCAGCGAGCTCCCGGGCGGCGGCGGCGGCCACCGGGAGCAGGCGCTCCATGGTGATGTCCACGCCGAGGATGCCCCGCCAGCCATCGGTGCCGAAGTGGATCGGTCCGGCCTCAAGGGGCAGGGGGGCGGAGGCCATGGCGCGGCGCGGATGCGGGGAAGGAGCACGCCGGTCGTAGCAGGCTGGCCCCACCGGATGGCCGCAGCAGGTGCCGGCCTGATGGCAGGCCACCGGCCCCCCTAGCCTGCCGTTCATGCCCCAGTCCCCGGACGCCCCTGTCCTCACCGACCGCCTGCTGCGCAGCTGGGTGCGCTGCCGGCGGCGGGCCTGGCTCGACCTCCACGGTCCGTCCCAGGAGCGGGCGTGGAGTGCCCATCGCGCCCTGGCCCTCGACGACCAGGTGCGCAGTTTCCAGAGCCTGTTGCCCCAGCGCCCCGGCCACGGGGAAGAAGCCTGTCTGGCCGGGGCGCCCGGTGTGGTGGGTCTGCGGCTGGTGGGAACCGGCCCCCGCGGCCTGCGGCTGGAAGCCCACCCGAGCCTGCTGGAGCGGGTCGAGGAGCCCAGCCGCTGGGGCACCCACAGCTACCGGCCGGTGCTGGCCCGCCAGGGCCGGCGCCTCACCCGCGAACACCGGGTGCTGCTCGCCCTCTGGGGGCGGTTGCTGGCGGAGCACCAACGGGCCCCCGTTCCCCATGGCCTGGTGGTGGCGGGGGCCGATCGGGGCTTGGAGCGGGAGCGGCTGGCCCTCGGGGGCTCCCTGCAGCGTCAGCTTGACGACAGCCTGGAGCGGCTGGCCCTCGAGCTGGCCCGCAGCGAGCCGCCGCCCCTGGTCAGCGATCGCAAGAAATGCACCCTCTGCAGCTGGCGCGGAGCCTGTGATCGGGTTGCGGCCGCCGAAGGGCACCTCAGCGAGGTGAGCGGCATCGGCGGCAAGCGCCGCGAACTGTTGCTGGAGCTGGGCATCGCCAGCCTCGACCAGCTGGCGGCGGCCGATCCTGATCGGCTGGCTGAAGACATGGCCGCCCACAGCGAACAGCACCGGGAGGTGGCCCCCAAGCTGGTGGCCCAGGCCAGGGTGCAGCAGGAGGGCGCGCCCCGGCGCAGCGATGAGGCGGCCGGCCCTGCTCTGCCCGAGCTGGCGGCAGCCCCCGGCGTGCTGCTCTACGACATCGAATCCGATCCCGATGCCCGCGATGACTTCCTGCATGGCCTGGTGCGGCTGGAGCGCGGCACGGACGGCCGCTGGCCCGAGGCCCCGGGCCCAGGGGAGATCCTGGGGCGCTACCAGCCCCTGATGGCCCTCCATGAGCACGGCGAGGCCCGTCTCTGGGGGCGTCTGAGCACCCTCCTGGCCCGCTATCCCGACTGGCCCGTCCTCCACTACGGCGAGACCGAATCGGTCTCCCTGCTGCGCCTGGCCGAGCGCCAGGGGGCCAGCGAGGCGGAGCGGCAGCGCCTGCGGGCCCGGCTGGTGGACGTGCATCAGCGGCTGCGGCGTCACTGGCTGCTGCCGGTCAACAGTTACGGGCTCAAGGCCGTGGCGGGCTGGCTGGGCTTCAGCTGGAGTCAGAAGGGGGTCGACGGCGCCCGCTGTCTGCTCTGGTGGCGCCAGTGGCGTGAGGGCTCCGGCGGGCCGCGGCGTCCGAGCCGGGCGGCCCTGGGCCGCAAGCTGCAACGGATCTTCCGCTACAACCAGGACGACAGCCTGGCCACCTGGGCGGTGGTGCGCTGGCTGCTGGATCAGGACGCCCTGGCGTCCCCGGAACCGCCCCCAGCACCGACCGGCGGCGGCTGAAAGGCGGCCGGAATCGAGAGCTGCAGCCGGACGCCATGGTCAGCCCCTGTCTGCAGCTCGGGTTCCTGCAGCCAGGCCCGGCGCACCAGGGCCAGACCGATCCATCCCTGGCCATCGGGGAGTTGCAGGCTGGAGCTGATCAGTCCGGCGCGGCCCCCTGCCGCATCGTGCAGCGACGTGCCCGGGGCGACGGCCTCGGGAAGGACAGCCTTGCCAGGGACAGCCGTGGCCTGCCAGCGCCGCAGCTGCCGCTTCACCCCGTCGTAGGTGGCGAGCTTGGCGAGGGTCTCCTGGCCCACGTAGCAGCCCTTGGTCAGGCTCACCCGCGCCGCCAACCCCAGTTCAAACGGATTGGTGTCCTCGTTGATCTCCCCCGGCACCGCCGGCAGGCCCTGCTGGAGCCGCCAGCGTTCCGCCTCCTGCGGCTCCAGGGGGCGACGCTCAGCCAGCGAGGAGGGCAGGGGGGCGCCCGCCGGCAGCAGCAGGGCCTCCCCCAGCTGCCAGCCAGGCGAGTCCGCCAGCGCTGTCCAGGTGCCGGCGGGAGCGGTGTCCGGCCCCGCCGATCCCAGCGGCTGATGCAGGGTGGCCGGTGTCACCGGCCCCAGTCGCACCTTGTCGGCGGGAAACAGCACCCGATCGAGGGCGAGGCGTTCGGCCCCGGCATCCCCATCGACGATCACCAGCCAGGCCCCGTCGGCGTCCACGAGCACCTCCCCGATGGCCCGCAGGCGCGCGGTGGGGCCGATGCAGCAGGTGCCGAGCCACTGGCCGGGTCGGGCGCCCTCGAGCGCCTGGCTGGTCTGCCCGTGCAGCACCCGCAGGGTGTCGGGCCCGTCGAGACGGAGCAGCCCCACCGGCCGCGACCAGCGGCTCTGGGACGGTGGCGTCCAGTCCCAGGGATCGGCCGCGGCGGACGTCGGCACGGAGAAGGAGGTCATGGGGTGGCTTCGGGCGGGGTTCAGCCTGCCGCGCCGTCCAGTCCGGCGGCCGTGGCGGCCACCTCCTCAAGCAGAAACAGGCTGCGCAGGTCGAGGCCGGCTTCCGCCATCGCCTCGGCCCCGCCCTCCTGGCGGTCAACGATCGCCACCACCCGCTGCACCGCGTATCCCGCCTCCTGCAGCTGGGTGACGGCCTTCAGGGCCGAGCCTCCGGTGGTCACCACGTCCTCGAGGACGGTGATCCGGCTGCCGGCCGGCGGCAGGGGGCCTTCGAGCCAGGCGCCGGTGCCATGGCCCTTGGCCTCCTTGCGCACGATCAGGGCATCGAGGTTGCGGCCGTCGAGGGCGGCCTGGAGGGCCACCGCGCTGACCAGGGGGTCGGCCCCCAGGGTCAGCCCCGCCACCGCGGCGGCCTCGGCCTCCACCGGTTCCAGCATCAGGCGGCCCAGCAGGGCCAGGCCGACACCGCTGAGGCTCACCGGCTTGCAGTTGACGTAGTGCTGGCTGCGGCGGCCCGAAGCCAGGGTGAAATCGCCCAGGCGGTAGGCCCGCTCCGCCAGCAGGGCGAGCAGGGCGGAGCGCTGTTGGCTGGGGCTGGAGGGCAGGGAGACCATCGGTGCTGGCGGATCGTGGTGACGACGCGGGGTGGCGAACAGGGAGCTGGGGCAGGGAATGGATGGTGAAGAGCGTCAGAGGTCGCTACCCTGCGAGCAGATCGCCCCGGAGCTGGGGCCGCGTAACCCCATGACAGCACCGATCCTGGCAGTGCCCGCCTCCCTCGCCGCACCCCTGGCGGCCCTGGTGCCGTTCGCTTCCATCTCCCTCCTGGCTCCCGCCTTCGCCGGGCCGGTGCTCTGCACCACCACCCTTGAAGCCCCCAGGCCCGGTGCGGTCGGCTCTGGGCCGGTCGAAGTCACCCGTTGCGGCGTGACCCGCTCAGCCCCCGAGTTGATGGAGCAGCGCTACTTCAGCTTCTCGGCGCCCTTTGCCCAGGGCGTCAACCTCCTGCACCAGATCACCGATACCCTCGGCCTCTCGATCCCTGGCCGGGATGGGGGCAAGATCGTGGCCTTCGGTTTCCCCGATCAGAACATCATCTGGGATGGCACCGCCGTCGAGAACACGGCTTCGGTGATGCTGACCGACCAGAGCGGTCTGATGCCCCAGCGCACGGCCGACATTTCCAATGGCTTCGGCAGCAGCCTCGGGGGCCCCCCCGCCGCCACCTACGTCCCCCAACCAGCCAGCACCAGCTGGACCGCCCCGATACGTGGGCTCTGGTAAGGCGTTCCGGCTGCCTTGGCTCACACGCCGGGGGTCTAGCAATCTGGTGAATGCAGCGAACTCATAATTCGCCTTAGGCGAGTTCGATCCTCGCGACCCCCATCCCCCTCACTCACCCCACATCCGCAGCAGGTTGGTGTAGCTCCGGGTGAGGAGGTCGAAGATTTCATCCTTTCCTTCGTCCTGGAACAGGGCACGACGGGCGGTGTCGAGCTCGAACAGGAGTTCGCGCCTGTCGCTGCGGCGGACCCGGCTCTGGATCCAGCCCACGGCCACCAGCCGTTCGCCCCAGGTCACCGGCTCCACCCGGTGCAGCAGCGAGCTCGGATACACCAGGGCGTGGCCGGCCGGCAGCCTGACGCTGCTCTCGCCGCCCGGGTCCTCCAGCACCAGATCGCCGCCTCGGTAGTGGTCGGGCGCGCTCAGGAACAGGGTGAAGGAGAGATCGGAGCGGCCCCCGGCCATGTAGGCGTTGTCGACGTGGCGGCCGTAGCCCTCGCCGAGGCCGCAGCGACTGAACCGCAGGTTGTGTAGCCGCACGGGCAGGGCCGCCGCCTGCAGCAGGGGATGCTGCAGCAGATGGCCGCTGAGGGCGGAGGCGAGGGTCTGGTGCAGGGCGCAGCTGGGGTCCAGCTGGCGGTTGCGTTTCACGCCCCGGGCGTG
>JBBQIH010000225.1:0-4783 GCA_038324725.1 Cyanobacteriota bacterium
CGGCACGCTGCATGAGTCGGGCAACGCGGTGAAGGCCCACCGGATGGCCGGCAGCGCGCAGCTCCTGGTGGATTCGAGGGGCGCCGTAGACGCCGCGGTGTTCATGAAACACCGCCTACGTAGCTGACATCTGGCAGCCTGGATCTCAGCGGTGATCACGGCGTTCTCGGCCGCCCGCTTTCCCGGCGCTTTCTGCCGCTGCCGCCAGGCGTAGTAACCGCTACGGGCTACCCCAAGCTGCCTCCACAGCCAGGAAACGGAGTGCCGAGCCATGCGTTCATCAATCAGGCGAAACCCCTCGGCGGCAGCTGCTCCTACCGCAAGCGGAAGCCCTGCGGGCTAGTGCAAGTGCGCTGCCGCCAGCCTGAAAAAATCCTTCTCCCTCCTGATCTCACGGTTCTCCTTCCGGAGCCGGTTGAGCTCAGTGCGCTCCTCGCTGGTGAGCAGGCCCTGGTCGCGGATACCGGCCTGACCGCGATCAATGCGGGCCTGCCGCACCCCAGCGGGCCGGGCTGCTGGTGGGAAGGCCGAGCCGTTCGGCCACGGTGTTGCAAGAGAGGCTCTCCTGCAGGCAGAGCTCCACCGCCTCGGCCTTGTGCTGCGCCGTAAACCGACGTCTGGTTCTGGTGGGATTGGTCATGGATGGACAGTTGGATGGTCATGGCGTGACCCTTACCGACTTGTCCTGGAAACCGGGGGACGCCCAATCGGTACTGCCCCGTGATGAAGGCCGCGCGTCCCGCCGTGCTGGAGGCCTCGCCGTCGTGATCCATGAAGATCAGGCCTTCCTTGCCGATGCGGTCGATGTTCGGCGTGCTGCCACCCATCATGCCGCGGTGGTAGGCGCTGATGTTCCACAGGCCGACATCGTCGCCCCAGATGATCAAGATATTGGGCTTGCTTGACTCATCTTGAACGCCTTCACTGATGGTTGATGGTTGGGGGCCTGCCCATACAAAGGTGCTCCCAGCATCTGCTGGGAGCACCGGTCAATGGGGGCTCAGCTGGCACCACCGGCGGAGATCATCTTCTCGAGCACATCGCCCACCGTGAAGCTGGCGGCCTTCTGGCGGGGTGGATACGACTGGAACGACGCCAGGAAGTCGGCCACGAAGGCCTGCGCCGGCACCAGCATGAAGGCGTGGTCGAGCATCCAGTCCCAGTAGGTGTTGGAGGTGATGTCGGCCCGCTCGTAGGGATCGGTGAGCAGGTTGAAGATCTTCGGCACCCGCAGGGTGGTGAAGGGTTCGGCCCACACCAGAAGCGTGCCGGTGGCGCGCTGCTCCATGAACACGAACTTCCAGTTGTCGTAGCGCAGGCCGGTGAGATCGCCGTCGTCGGAGAAGTAGAAGAACTCCACCCGCGGGCTCTTGTCTGCCTTGCCCGTCCAGTAATCGAGCATGTTGTAGCCATCGAGGTGGATGTGGAAGGTCTTGCTTCCCACCTGATGGCCGTCGAGGAGCTTCTGTTTGATCTCGGGCTCGCCGGCGGCGGCCAGCAGCGTGGGCAGCCAGTCGAGATGGCTGACGACACCCGTGAACAGGGTGCCGGCCTCGATCTTGCCGGGCCAGCGCACCAGGGCGGGCACCCGGTAGGCCCCCTCCCAGTTGGAGTTCTTCTCGTTGCGGAAGGGTGTCATGCCGGCATCGGGCCAGCTGTTCATGTGCGGCCCGTTGTCGGTGCTGTACATCACGATCGTGTCGCCCGCGATGCCCAGCTCATCCACCAGATCCAGCATCTGGCCGATGCAGTTGTCGTGATAGATCATCACGTCGTGATACTCCGACTGCCACCGCCCCGACTGGCCCACATCCTGGGGCCGCGCATGGGTGCGGAAGTGCATGTGAGTGGTGTTGAACCACACGAAGAACGGCTCACCGGAGGCCACGGCATCGCGGATGAAGCGCTTGGCTTCAACGATGAACTCGTCGTCGGCGGTTTCCATCCGCTTCTTGGTGAGCGGGCCCGTGTTCTCGATCCGCTGGGTGCCGTCGCCGTTGGCCCAGCAATGCAGCACGCCGCGCGGGGCGAAGCGCTTGCGGAAGTTCGGGAACTGGGGATCATCCTCCTTGGGGTAGTCGCGAAGCTCCGGCTCTTCCTCGGCGTTGAGGTGGTAGAGGTTGCCGAAGAACTCATCGAAGCCGTGCATCGTCGGCAGATGCTCGTCGCGGTCGCCGAAGTGGTTCTTGCCGAACTGGCCGGTGCGATAGCCCAGCGGCTGGAGCAGCTCGGCGATGGTGGGATCCTCGGCCTGGAATCCCACCGCGGCGCCCGGCAGGCCCACCTTGCTGAGGCCGGTGCGAAACACGCTCTGACCGGTGATGAAGGCGGCCCGGCCGGCGGTGCAGCTCTGCTCGGCGTAATAGTGGATGAAGCGGCCGCCCTCCTTGGCGACCCGGTCGATGTTGGGGGTCTGATAGCCCATCAGGCCATCGCTGTAACAGCTGAGGTTGCTCTGGCCGATGTCATCGCCCCAGAGGATGAGGATGTTGGGCTGGCCGTTGGGCATGGCGGGAACACCCGGCGGGTGAAGGAGTGGGGTAGGAAGGGGCAGAAGTCCCGAGTCGTCACGTGACGGTCGCCACGGCAGCGGCGGACACGCCCCCAAAGGATGCACGCGCCGGAGCGATCCGAACACTCCAAAAGTGCGAGTCCCGTTCACCGTTGGGACACTCCTGCCAAGACATCGTTCCGATGCAGGCAGCGATCAGCGCCCTGCTGCCGGTGGAGCTCACCCAGCTCGCGGGCGGCGGCTTTCGCGGCGATCTGCTGCCGCTCGACCTCGGGGCGCTCCAGGTGGTGCGACTGCGTTTCGATCGGCCCCTGCATGGGGGTGGGAGCAAACCCGAAGGCCGCCAGCTGATCGCCCTTGATCTGGGCGATGACCACGGCCAGCTGGGCATCCGCTCCCACGGGGTGGCCCTGCCGCCCACGACGTTCTTCGGCCTGGCCAGCACCGGGGAGATTCACCTCACCACCCCCGAGCGCTGCAGCATGGCCCTGCTGAGCCTTGATCGGAGCAGGTTCCTGCAATGGGCCCTCGAGCTCGGCTGTCCCGGCCTGGAAGAACCGGTGACGGATGGCAGCAACTGGCAGGTCATTGATGGGCTGCGCTTCCGGCGGGTGAGGGCCTGCCTGCAGCGGATCTTCCACCTCGCGGAGCGGGAACCTGCCCGGCTGGACGATGCCGTGACCCGCCGGCTGCTGGCCGCGGATCTGATGCCGCTGCTGGTGGAGGCCCTGGCGCAGCGAAGCGGCCATCACAGGCGGCTGGCCCGGCCGCCCGCCCGGATCGAGCTGGTGAAGGCGGCCCAGGAATGGATGGCGGACCATCCCACCGAACCGATCAGCCTGGACGGGCTCTGCCGCCAGGTGGCGGCCGGACGGCGCAGCCTGCTGCAGGGATTCCGGGAGCATCTGGGCATGGGCCCGATGGCTTTCCTCAAGCTCCGGCGCCTGCACGCTGTGCGCCGTGTCCTGCTGGAGGCCGATCCGCAGTCCAGCAGGGTTGGCGAGCTGGCCGCCAGCTGGGGATTCCTGAACGCGGGCCATTTCGCCCGCGATTACCACGCCCTCTTCGGCGAGCATCCCGGCACGAGCCTCAGGACCTGAGCGTCAGCGCCGGAAGCCCCTGCGTAAGATCCGCGCTCCTGACCGCCAACGTCCCCATCCCCCTCGCCGCCATGCACACGCGCACGCGCCGCCTGGTCCCCGTCCTGGCCGGCCTGGCCCTTGCACTGCCGGCGTGGCTGCCGGAGGTGAGCCTGGCCGATCCGGCGCGGGGCGGAACGCCTGAGGCCTCCTGGATCGGCCAGGAACTGCGCCTGGAAACACCCCCCGCCGGGACGGGAACCCCGCCGGCCAACCCCTGGAGCGGCACGGTCGAGCTGTACGGCTTCGTGCCGCTGCGCACCACGGGCAACACCACGATCCGCGGCCGGCAGGCCGACGTCGACCTCGGGCTGGTGCAGATCCTGGACGCCCTGCGCTTCAGCGCCTCCGCCCGCGGCAGCATTGAGAAGGGCCGGGTGGGTCTGCTGGCGGATCTCTGGTACGTGAACCTGGCCGACCAGACGGGGCGGCTGGACCTGCCCAACAGACAACTGCTGGGGGCCACCGCCAGCGTGGGCCAGACGCTGGGCCTCTACGACCTGGCCCTGCGCTACCGGTTCGGCGAGCCGGAAGCAGCCCTCGGCCGGCCCGGCGCCCTCACGGTGATCCCCTACGCGGGGGTGCGCCTGATCGATGGCCAGCTGAATCTGGCCACCGGCATCGAGGGCCCCTTCGGACGCACATTGATCGAGCCCAGCCGCGACTTCCAGCGCACCTGGGTGCAGCCGCTGGTGGGCACCCAGGCCACCGTGTTCCTCTCGCCGCGCCTGCGGGCCTTCGCGCGCGGCGACATCGGTGGCTTCGGCCTCGCCGGCGCCCAGGACCTCAGCGGCAACGCCCAGGTGGGCCTGGGCTACGCGGTCGGGGACAACACCGACCTGAACCTTTCCTGGCGCTACATGGGCCTGAAGTGGAACAACGGTGGCGACCCCTCCAACGGCTTCGCCACGTACCAGAACGGGATTGAGGTGGGCCTGAAGGTGTTCTTCGGCGGAGCACCGCGGGGATCGTCGCCGGCGGCCGCACCCGCAGCCCCCCTCACCCCCGAGCCGGCCCCCTGATCCAGGGCAGGCGTGGCGCCTCAGAAGCTCGGCAGGCTGAGCATCAGTTCACAGAGCTGGGGGCTGGGGAGCTCCTGGCCGAGCAGGGGAGCCACCAGGGCGGCGAGGGG
>JBBQIH010000226.1:0-4773 GCA_038324725.1 Cyanobacteriota bacterium
CGACCGTCTGCTGGAGCGGCTCTGGGGCGAGCATGTGCACCTGGGGCACTACGGCGATCCACCCGGATCACGGGATTTCCGGGCCGCCAAGGCCGCCTTCGTCCACGAACTGGTCCGCTGGAGCGGCCTCGACCATCTGCCTCCCGGCAGCCGGGTGCTGGATGTGGGCTGCGGCATCGGCGGCAGTGCCCGGATCCTCGCCCGGGACTACGGCTTCGAGGTGCTGGGCATCAGCATCAGTCCGGCCCAGATCGCCCGTGCCCGGCAACTCACCCCAGCCGACCTGCCCGGCTGCCGCTTCGCCGTGATGGATGCCCTGGGACTGGATCTTCCCGACGGGGGCCCAGACGGGGGCTTCGACGCGGTCTGGAGCGTGGAGGCTGGCCCCCACATGCCCGACAAACAGCGCTACGCCGATGAGATGCTGCGCGTGCTGCGTCCTGGCGGCTGCCTGGCCGTGGCCGACTGGAACCGCCGCGACCCGGCCGTCGCCCCGATGAACCGCCTGGAGCGTTGGGTGATGCGCCAGTTACTCGACCAGTGGGCCCATCCGGAGTTCGCCAGCATCCCTTCCCTGAAAAGGAACCTGGAGACCAGCTCCTGGAACCGAGGTCTACTGATCAGCACCGCTGACTGGACCGTGCCCACCCTTCCCTCCTGGGTGGATTCCATCGTTGAGGGGGTGCGACGCCCCGGGGCGGTGCTGGGTCTGGGGCCCCGGGCCGTGGTTCAGGGCCTGCGGGAAACACCGACGCTGCTGTTGATGCACTGGGCCTTCCGAACCGGCCTGATGCAGTTCGGGGTCTTCCGCGGGCCCTTGCCGGCAAGCCATGGCTCCCAAGGTCAGCGGCGTTGATCCCCGAAACAGTCCTCAGAGCCCCTTGTCCTCGGCGGCGAGGTTGGTGAGGGGGTAGGCGCCGAAGAGGGCCAGATGCTCGCAGAGGGGGGTGAGATCGGCGATGGCCCCGTCAAGAGGGGCCGCTCCCTCGGCAAGCTCGAGATCGACGAAAAAGATGTATTCGCCCATTTCCCGCTTGGAGGGGCGCGACTCGATACGGCTCATGTTCAACCCCTGCCGGGCGAAACAGCCCAGCGACTCCAGCAAGGCACCAGGGCGGTTGGAATGGAGCGAGAAGGCCAGGCTGGCGTAAGGACCGCGGTGGGAGCGTCCCCCCCGCCGCAGCAGCAGGAAACGGGTGCAGTTGCCGGGCACATCGTTGATCGGGTAAGCCAGCACCTCCAGGCCATGCTCGGCGGCCGCCTCCAACGAGGCGATGGCGCCCCGGAAGCGGCTGCCCCGCACCAGCCGGGCCGCCTCGGCGGTGGAGCTGGTGGGCAGCTGCAGGGCCTGGGGCAGCTGTTCCCCCAGCCACAGGCTGCACTGGGCCAGGGCCTGGGGGTGGGAGAGCACTTCACTGATCGCCTCCAGCGGGCCACTGCCCACCAGGGCATGGCGGATGGGAAGCACCAGGGCCCTGGCCACCGCCAGGTCCGGGTGCTCCCAGAGGGCATCGAGACAGCTGGTGACACCCCCCTCGACGGAGTTCTCCACCGGCACCACCGCCAGTTCGCAATCAGCGTCGGCCAGGGCCCGGATCACGGCGCGGATGCCCTGCTGGGGCACGAAATCCACCCCCTCCAGGCCCTCCAGGTCCGCCAGCCGCTGCGCCGCCTGCTCGCCGTAGGTGCCGACGGGACCGAGGAAGGCAAGACGCATGGCGGTGGGGCGGTCTGGGGTGATCGGTAGGATCATGGCCTGCCGGCCCGCAGGCCATGTCCCTGGCCTTCAGCGCCAGCCAGCAACTCGACCTTCCGGTGCTCAGCGAAGCCGATCGCCTGCCCGCCTATCTGGACGACGAGGAGCGGGTGGTGCACGCCTTGCTCGATCCCCGCCAGCTCGAACCCCTCGGCCCGGGCCGCTACCGCTACACGGTGAGCCAGGTGAAGGTGTTCCAGCTGAAGATCCAGCCGGTGGTGGAGCTGCAGGTCGCGCATCGCGACGGCCGGCTGGAGCTGGAGGCCCTTGATTGCCAGCTGGAGGGGCTGGGACTGGTGGAGGATTTCCGCCTCGGCCTCTGCTCCTGGCTCGCCGCGGCTGACGGCGGCCTGACCGGCGAAGCCAGCCTCTCGGTGACGGTGAGCCGTCCGGCCCTGCTGCAACTGATCCCCCCCAAGGCGCTGGAGGCCACCGGCCGCTCCGTGCTCGGCGGCATCCTGCTGGGCATCAGCACCCGGGTGAGTCAGCAGCTGCTGGGGGACTTCCAGCGCTGGTGCCGATCGAGCTGAGAAAACTGCGGCGGTGCAGGGGGGTGGGCCCCAGCCGCAGGATCGCTTCGCGGTGCTGGGGCGTCCCATAGCCGGCGTGGCGCTCCAAGCCGTAGCCGGGATACCGCAGCGCCAGGCGTGCCAGCAGGGCATCCCGTTCCTGCTTGGCCAGCACACTGGCGGCGGCGATCGCCGCGCAACGGCCATCGCCGCCCACCAGGGTGGTCTGGGGCCCAGGCCACAGCCTCAGGGGAAGCACCCCATCCACCAGCAGCAACAGGGGCGGCCTGGACAACCGTTGCAGCGCCCGAAGCATCGCCCATTCGGTGGCCAGGCGCAGACCCCAGCGGTCGATTTCAGTGGCGCTCGCCTGCCCCAGGGCCCAGGCCAGGGCGTGCTGGCGCAGCAGGGGAACAAGGGCCTGCCGGCGCCTGGCGGTGAGCTTCTTGCTGTCGTTGAGGCCCGCCGCCACCAGGGGCGCGAGGGCCACCGACGGCAGCACCACGGCGGCGGCGAACACCGGCCCAAACAGGCTGCCCCGACCAACCTCATCCACCCCGGCACAGGAGGAGGGGTCGAGGCCTCCCCAGACTGGGCCGTCGGATCGCCAGAGGGCATCGGGTCGACCAAGGGCCGCGGATCGCCCGAGGGCCTCTGGTCCGCGCCGATCAGCCCGAGGCAGAGGAACGGCGCCGGCGCCGGCGCGGTTCGCCGGCGTCACTGGAGCCGGCCTCGGCCTCAGGCCCAGCAGCGGCGGCGGCCACCGGGACTGGCGCGGCCACCGGCGTGGACCTGCTGGAGGAGCGGCGGCTGGGCAGCGCCACGCTGACGAGTTCGGCAGGAGCAGAGACAGCCTCGACGTCGAACGGGGCCGGTGTGATCTCCAGGATGGGAACCATCTCGTGGTGATCAGGGGCCTCGGCGGATTCGGAGGTGTCGAAGGCTTCGGAGGCATCAGAAGCTTCGAAGAGGTCAGAAGCCTCAGTGGCTTCGGCCGAACCATTGCGCCCCTCACCGTTCCTGCCGCGCCGGCGGCGCCGGGTGCCGCTGGCGGCCAGCTGCTGGCGGGCTTCCTCAATGACGGTCTCCGGATCGGCGTCGGGGCGAACGACGCGCACCATCAGGCTTTCCCCGTTGGGGATCGGATCCAGCAACAGCGCGGGGCTCAGGCCCATCCAGCCATAGACCAGCTCTTGTTCCGCATCCATCGGCACCGCCAGCACCTCGGGCTGCTGGCGGCGCTGGGGCGCATCAGTGGAGGGGGTGGGCTCCTGGGAGACAGCCACGACGACAGCTCCGTTGCCGCCGCCCTCGGCGAACCCACCCGTCGCCGGGGCCTCGGACTCGGTACCCCGGCCACCGCGACCACCGCGTCGCCGCCGGCCGCTGCCGCCGGCCTCCGCACCGCCGTTGGCAGGGCTGGCCACTTCGGCCCGGGCCGAGGCGGCCGAGCGCACCAGGCCGGAGACCGTGGCCAGGGGCTGGAGGGTGTCCTTGCCGGGGAGCACGGCCACATGGCCCAGGCCCCCGCAGCTGGGGCAGGCCCGACCGAACAGCTCATAGATGTTCTGCCCCTGGCGTTTGCGGGTCAGCTCCACCAGGCCGAGCTCGGTGAGCTGGGCGATCTGGGGACGGGCCGTGTCGTCGCGGGAGGCCTGGGTGAAGTGCTCCAGCAGTTGCAGCTGGTCGCGCCGGGACTCCATATCGATGAAGTCGATGATCACGACGCCGCCGATGTTGCGCAGCTTCAGCTGGCGGGCAATCTCCACCGCCGCCTCGCAATTGGTCCACAGCACCGTCTCGCGGGCGTTGGCCGAGCGGGTGAACGATCCGGAGTTGACGTCGATGACCGTCAGAGCCTCCGTGGGCTCGATGATCACGTAGCCGCCGGAGGGGAGATCCACCCGGGGCTTCAGGGCATCGCGGATGGCCGCGTTGACCCGGTAATGCTCCAGGATCTCGGTGGATTCGCCGTGGTGTTCCACCAGGAGATTGGCCTGGTCGGAGCCGAGGAACGCGTTGACCCGCGCCACCGCATCGGCGCTGTCGACCACCACCCGCAGCACATCAGGGCTGTAGAGGTCGCGCAGCACCCGGTGGATGAAATCCTCGTCACGGTTGAGCAGCACCGGCGGCGAAGCCGTCTCGGCGGCCTGCTGGATCGACTCCCACTGGCGCAGCAGACCCTCAAGGTCGTCGATCAGCATGTCTTCGCTGACGTCCTCGGCCTCGGTACGGATCAGCAGACCGGCGCCGGGGGGCTTGATCAGCACGCCGAGGGCCCGCAGCCGGTTGCGCTCGTTCTCGCCATTGATGCGGCGGGAGATGTTGACCCCCTGGCCGTGGGGCTGCAGCACCAGGAAACGGCCCGGAAGGGAGAGGTTGCCCGTGAGGCGCGGCCCCTTGGTGCCCGTGGGCTCCTTCATCACCTGGACGAGCACCTACTGCCTCGGCTCGAGCAGCTCGGTGATCCCGGCGCCGCACTTCTTCAGACGCAGGGGTCCGAGG
>JBBQIH010000227.1:0-4760 GCA_038324725.1 Cyanobacteriota bacterium
ATGTTATTGGTTAGCATTTGACTGACAGAAGTCTGAGGTGTTGATTGTGCCGAAGCTCCGGATACTGAATTAGAAGGACTTATGACTGGTTCAGACCAAGTGTAAGATGTTCCTGTTGGTACTATATCGCCATTGAGTGAATTTGGAATTACAGTAAACACTTCACCACTGCTTATCTCTACATTAATCTGTGAGATTACTGGCTTTTGATTGATTGTTATATTGGCAATATCGGAAGTTAAAGTGTTGCAGCCACCTGTAGGGAAAGTAATTACACAATAATAATACATTGTGTTTGCATTGGCAGAAGGCGGATTGTAGCTGGCATTAGTTTCATTTGTGATCAAAGTACTTCCATGTTCTTGAAGGCGGAGCCGCAGAGGATGGGGACCATGCCGTGTTGCAGCACCCCGAGGCGAATGCCACGCATCAGTTGCTCCTGGGTGAGCTCACCGTTCTCGAGGAAGGCTTCAATCAGCTCTTCATCGGTTTCGGCCACCGATTCCATCAGCTTCTGACGCCACTCCGCGGCCTCGTCCTGCATGTCGGCGGGAATCTCCTCTTCGAGGATGTCGGTGCCGAGGTCATTGGTATAAATGATCGCCTTGTTGCGCACCAGGTCGATGATGCCCTTGAGATCACCCTCCGCTCCGATCGGTAGCTGGATGGGAACGGCGTTGGCCTTGAGGCGATCCTTGATCTGATCGTAGACCTTCAGAAAGTTGGCACCGGTGCGGTCCATCTTGTTGACGAAGACGATCCGGGGCACGTTGTAGCGATCGGCCTGGCGCCAGACGGTTTCCGACTGGGGCTGCACGCCACCCACGGCGCAGAACACCGCGACGACTCCGTCGAGGACCCGCATCGAGCGCTCCACCTCGATCGTGAAATCGACGTGGCCGGGGGTGTCGATGATGTTGATCCGGTTGTCCTTCCAGCTGGTGGAGATGGCGGCAGCGGTGATGGTGATCCCACGCTCTCGCTCCTGCTCCATCCAGTCGGTGACGGCGGCGCCATCGTGCACCTCGCCCATCTTGTGGACCACGCCGGAATAGAACAGAATCCGTTCGGTCGTGGTGGTCTTGCCCGCGTCAATGTGAGCGGCGATACCGATATTTCTGACGCGTTCCAGGGGGTAGGCGCGGGCCACGGGAAAGTTCTCCGGGGGTGGGTCGACAAAAAACGGGCGTAATTTTACAGACCGGGGTTGGTTCGATCTGTGGGAACCGGATCAGCCCAGGGATCCGGTTCCTTGGGGCGGCTTAGTAGCGGTAGTGGGCGAAGGCCTTGTTGGCTTCGGCCATCTTGTGGGTCTCCTCCCGCTTGCGGACGGCACTGCCGGCTTCGTTGGCCGCGTCCATCAGCTCACCGGCCAGTTTCTGGGCCATGCTCCGACCGTTGCGGGCCCGGGAGAAGTTGACCAGCCAGCGCAGTGCCATGGCGGTACCCCGCTCCTGCCGCACTTCCATCGGCACCTGGTAGGTGGCGCCACCGACCCGCCGTGCCCGCACTTCCACCAGGGGAGTGGCGTTGCGGACCGCCGTTTCGAACAGGTCGAGCGGATCGGAGCCGGTGCGCTCGTTGATCAGGGTGAAGGCATCGGAAAGGATGCGCTGGGCCGTGGATTTCTTGCCGTGCTTCATCAGCCGGGCCACGATCATCGAGGCCAGACGGCTGTTGAACTGAGGATCCGGGAGAACCGGGCGTTTCTCGGCGGCGTTGCGGCGGGACATGGAACGGAGGGAGAAAAAGCGGGAGAGGGCTGGTCCGGCCGCGAAGTGCCGGGGGAGCGAAGGCTCAGGCCTTCGGTGTCTTGGCGCCGTACTTGGAGCGGGACTGCCGCCGATCCTTGACACCGGAGGTGTCGAGGGTGCCGCGGATGATGTGGTACCGGACACCGGGAAGATCCTTGACGCGGCCGCCGCGGATCAGAACCACCGAGTGCTCCTGAAGGTTGTGGCCGATGCCTGGGATGTAGGCCGTCACCTCGAACCCAGAGGTCAGGCGCACACGGGCCACCTTGCGCAGAGCCGAGTTGGGCTTCTTCGGGGTGGAGGTGTACACCCGGGTGCAGACGCCACGCCGCTCGGGGCAGGCGCGCAGGGCGGGCGACTTCGTCTTGCGGGTGAGACGCTGCCGCTCGGTGCGGATCAGCTGCTGAATAGTGGGCATCGAGGGCCGGGGTGCTGCTCGGTGTGGACGTCTGAGTGGATTGGCCGGTTGTCCGGCCGTTTCGTCAATCCGACACGTTACTTCGTCGCCGTCCCCCTCAGGTTTCGCGGCTGAAGGCGGCCCCGCAGGCGCAACTGCGCACGCCCGGCCCAGGGCGCACCAAAAAGCCCCCGCCGCTGAGGTCGCCCCGGTAGTCAAGCTGCAGACCCTGCAGCAACGGCAACTGATTGGCGGGGGAATAGAGGGTGATGCCGTCGGCCCGGGCCACGGGGGTGCCGGCCAGGTGACCCGGACGCAGCCGGATCGCCCAGGCTTCGCAGGCGCCCTCCAGCAGCTCCAGGTGCATCAGCCCCGGGGTGCCGGCCACGGCCGCCTGGCGGCACAGCTCAGCGGCGGCGGCGGGGGTGAGGCGAAGGCTGTGGCCCCGGGGCACGGTGGAGTGGCGGATCGAATCAGTTTGCCAGCCGCTGGCTGGTGGGGCTCAGGCCGGTGCTCGCCGCGCCGCCCCCGACCTGCACCAACCCCAGGCCGTTGTGAACCGAGCCGGCCACACCCCGGCCCTTGACCCGGTGGCTGCCGCCCATCACCAGGCCCGTGGAACTGCCGCCGTCGAGGTTGAGGGCGTCCACCAGTCCGAGCTGCTGCAGCAGCCAGGCGGTCTCGGAGAGGGTGGGTCCGGCGCCACCCCCGGCGCTCTCCAGGGTCACCAGCCACAGGAGGGTGCCATCGCTGCCCACCACCGTGCGGGGGGCCCCCTGGCGCAGGAAGGCAGCGCCGAATCCTTCGGCGCTGCCGTTGAGCACGATGCGGCCGTTCTGAAGCAGCAACGGTCCGCCTCCCATCACGGCGTTGGCGTTGCCCAACGGGTCGCTGGGGCGGCTCTCGAGGCGCAACGACGCCCCTTCGCTCCAGGGCAGGACGGTCCCGCCGCGGGCCACCACCAGGGTGTCCTCCGGCCGCAGCGGCACCCCCGCCGCCAGCTCCTGGCTGCCGATCCGCCGCTGCACGCGGCCGCCACTCAGCATCACGCCCGTTTCCGAGCCGGTCAGGGCCTGGTAGAGCCGGCCCCACTCGGCGGTGTAGCGGCTCAGTCCCTGCTGGGCATAGCCACTGTTCACGGTCAGCAGCGGCCAGCGCTGGCCACGGTCATCGCTGATCCATTCGTCCAGCCGCAGGCGCCCGAAGCGCGGCAGGCTGCGGGGATCCCAGCCCATCGCGCCCCGGTTGAGGATCGGCCCGGACAGCCAGCGGCCCTGGTCCCGCAGCGCGCCGAGCGGCAGCCGGCGCACCCGGTTGAAGAAGCCGCCATTGATCGCCACCAGGGCGTCCTGGCGCTGGGCCAGGGCCGCCAGGGAGCTCAGGCCCGCCATCCCATCGGGGCGGCTGAGGGTCCGCAGTTCCAGTGGCCCGCTGCGGGGATCGACCCTGACGGCGTTGACCAGGACCCTGGTGCCCCCCACGGCGCGCACCTGCTGGTCCCAGCGCAGCTGGGGCCCCAGCAGGGCCAGCAACCGGGGATCGATCGGTGCAGGAGCCGTTGGCGCCGCTGGCGCTGTGCTGCCGCTGGCGCTGCTCTGGGGCACGTCGATGACCACCCGGGCGGGTTCCCCCAGGGTGAACAGGCGCAGGGGGGCGGTTCCGCCCGGGACGCTCAGGTTCAGCTCCGCCCCGCTGGTGCCGCTGCGCAGGCCCCGGGCGGTGAGCTGGGCCAGCTGGTCAGACCGGCTGAGCAGGGCCAGCTGGACGCCGCCTTCGCTGCTGCGCACCAAGGTGGGCCCGTCGATGTCGAGCACCACCCGTCGGAAGCCGGCTTGCTCCGAGCTGCGGACCTGGAGCAGGCGGGGCGCCGGCAGGCGCAGATCCAGCAGGTCGCCGCGGCGCTCCACCGCCACCCCGACGTCGCGCAGGATCGTCGCCACGTCGATGGCCACTTCATCCGCCAGCGCGCGCTGCTGGCCGGGGGGTACCACCAGCTCCCGGCCGAACCATTCCAGCGCCAGGCCGCCGTCGGGGCTCGACCGGCTGCTGAAGCCCAGCTGGCCTTCCAGCACCTCCAGGGGCAGCCACAACGTCTGCGGCTGACGTGGGTCCTGGCCCCCCCAGCGCCAGGCGGCCTGCTGGATGCGGCCGTTGAGCGCCAGCTGGGTGCCATCGACCTCCGCTGAGGGGTCCAGCCGCGCTGGCGCGGGCCGGCTGCGACGCGGAGCCTCCAGCTCCGGCAGGGCCGGCGGCATGGGTGGTGGGCCTGCCCGGGTGACGGGCGGCGCTGCGGTCAGGGCCAGCAGGGCCAGGGCGATGGGAAGGGTCCTGGCCATCGACGGAGTCCTGCCGGTCAATGGAAAAAGTTAGTCCCACCGCTTGGGGGTAGGGGCCGCTGCCTAGGATCAGCGGCTTGCCTTGTCGTTGCGGACTCGGCTGCTGCACGGGTGACACGGCAGCTCCTCGGCAGGCTTTCTCTGCCGGCGTCTTTAGGCTTGTTGCTTTCAAGCCAATCCCAGCTCCGTTTCAGCAGCACCAAATCGGCTTATGTCCCCCTCTGCTCCGCTCTGGCCCCATCGCGACAGCTCGGCCCCAGGCCCTGGAGAGAC
>JBBQIH010000228.1:0-4720 GCA_038324725.1 Cyanobacteriota bacterium
ATGGAAGACATTGTCCGTACGCTCCCTCAGGAGTGCCGCACCAAGACCGGCCAGCAGACCGATCATGATGGCCCGCAGCAGGTTGCTCTGAATATTGGGTTCGACAGGACTGCTGCTGAAATCTGGGGGACCGATCACTTCCCAGGGAGAAATTGAGCGTGCCATCTCCAGGCGATAGCGCTCCCTCGCCTGGATGTATGATGAAAATTGCTCCCTGGCGATAGACAGTCGCTGGTTGATATTCTCGAACTCTGACATCTTCTGTGGATTGTTCCGGAAATTCTCACTGAGCAGGAGAATTTGGCGGTTGATCTCATCCTGCTGGGCCACATTGGAGAGCAACCGAGCCTTGACGGCATCGGCAGCCTGGCGCTGGACAACAGGCAGAAGCTGGTTGCGTCGCGCCAGCAGGGATTGCACGATCGGTGAGTTCTCTTTGAAGGTGCCTTTGGCCGTGGCCAACTCCTGCTCGAACTGGTTGAGCAGATCGAGGGGCGTGGGGGTGCCGCTGGCGACCTCCGCTGCCGAGGATTCTCGTCCAGGCACGAGAACGCTGTTGCGACCAAGCTGCTCTAAAGCGGTGGGGGCTCCGCTAGGAGTGAACTGCAGCTTTCCGGTCTGAATCGATTTCAGTTGGCTATCCAGCTGAACCTGTTCGTTCTGCAGGGCGCGCGCCTGGTTGACGAGGCCTTCACGGGCTCCGAGGATCTGACCGGCGGCCGTGGCAGGGTCGACGAAATTGTTGCGTTCGCGGAACTTGAGCATCTCCTGGGAGAGCTTCTGAACCCGGGCCTCAATGGCCGGGGCCTGCTCATCGAGGAATCGGACGCCTGAATTGACTGCAGCCTGGCGCTGGGTGAGGGAGAAGGCCGTGTAATCCTTCGCAAGCTGTCGCAGAATCACCTTGCCTTTGGCAGGATCGGACCAGCGCAACGAGACATTGAGAACATTGTCGACCCGTGCCGACTCCTGGTTGATCGTCAGGTTGCGCTCGAGGGCGCGGAGCGGAACTCCTTGGCGCTGGGCGACTGGTCCGAGCAGCAGGGGACTGCGCATCAGGACAATGAGGCTGGGGACATCCGTCTTGATTTCGCTGCGGGCGATGCTTTCCACGGATCCGCCGCCCCCGCCGGCGCCGGGGTTGTCGAAGGGATTACTGATCTGCATCTGAAACCCCCCCTGGTAGACGGGATCGAAGATGCGTTGCCGCAGGGTGTTGATCGCCAGCACACCTGTCACCACAGCGAAGGTGAGCAGGAAAATGGATTGGCGGCGCTTGACGGTCCGCACCAGCCCACCCAGGCCCCCGGAGCCTGACTGACCTTCGACCGCGGGGTTCAGTGGACTCTGAAACGACGTATCAAAGGAGAGGTTGGGAGTGGGACCCTGACCGGTCGTCGGCGGGAGGGACAGTGGGCGCGGCGTTCCACCCGGAAAGGTCTCAGGAGGAACACCCGTCGTTGTCACGTTATGAACTGAGGAGAAAGTTATGCCGATGATAATGGCAACTGGAGAAGAATGCCCCCCTTGACTCGGGCGTCTATGGTGGAAATCCGGTCAATGCATGTCGGTGGCATCTCCTCCTAGAACATCCGTACGCCAAAAGCCCGTTCGTGGGCAGAAGCAAGCCGTCGTTCGGTGGTTCCCCTTTCCTGATTGGATGGGCCGACGAGCCACACAGAGGCGCCTTTCCGCCTTGAGCCTGCTGGGCCTCACCGGAGTGATGTTCGTTCCGACCGGCCTGATGGCCTCGGTGCCCCAGGAGATCTCCCCCCGTACGCCGTGGCCGGGAGCTGGCCCTGTGAGTGCCTCACCCACTGCAGGCCCTCCCTCTTCGGCTCCACTGCCCCTCTCAGTGACAGAGGTTTAT
Organism: Cyanobacteriota bacterium; assembly: GCA_038324725.1. Taxonomy (GTDB): domain Bacteria; phylum Cyanobacteriota; class Cyanobacteriia; order PCC-6307; family Cyanobiaceae; genus Cyanobium. The sequence goes on from JBBQIH010000228.1 coordinate 1,871, forward strand.
AAGGATCTTTACGTTCTCGGACCTGGGGATGGTCTGCAGCTGACCTTCACCGACCCGTCGGCTGTCGCCATCGGCGGTCCGGTCGTCATCCTCCCCGACGGTACCTCCACCCTGTCCCTGCTGGGATCGGTCCAGCTGACTGGTCTGACCATCGGCCAGGCCACGCGGTGGCTGATCTCCCTGTACTCCAAGCAGCTGGTACGGCCCGAGCTGATCCTCAGCCTCACCTCGCCCCGACCCGTCAAGGTCACCATCATCGGGGAGGTGAGTCGCCCCGGGTTGTATCCCCTGGCCTCCTTCTCCACTCCGGTTTCCGCCATCCAGACAGCTGGGGGAGTGACGCTTAACGCCGACATCCGCAAAGTGCTGCTGCGGCGTCTGGCCGGGCCAGACGGCAGCCAGAAGCAGACCGTCCTGGATCTGGCGCAGGTGTTCCAGGTGGGCAACCAGCGTCAGAACCCGATTCTGTTCGACGGCGATACCCTCGTCATCGCCCGCACTGAAGAGCTGATCCCAGAGGAAATCCTTCAGATCGGAGCGACAAACCTGGCCCCGGCGACGATCACGGTTTCGGTGATCGGTGAAGTCAGGAGCCCCGGCACCATCAGCCTGCCCGCCAATACCCCCCTGGCCGAAGCCATCTTCCGGGCCGGTGGCACCGAGAACTGGCGGGCGAACAAGAACGACATTGAGCTTGTCCGGCTTAACCGCAACGGAACCACCACCCGTGAAGTGTTCAGTTATCGCGATGGGATCGGCGTCTCCAAGGGTCTGAATCCCCCCCTGCGGGACAGGGACACGATCATCGTGAATCGCACCTTCTACGCCGAGGCCCTCGACGTCATCAATCAGGTCATTGTTCCCCTCAGTCAGGCCGCCAGCTCTTACTATTTCTTCCGAGATACCTTCAACGGCAACAACAACAGCAACTTCCGCCGATAGCAGCCCGATCGGTCACCCGCTTCTTCACAACGTCGCCCCTTCCAACAGCCATGTACCGCGAACCCGCCATCAGCCCCAAAGCTATTGCCTGGGCCCTGTTGAGCCAGTCCATCTGGCTGCCCTTGCTGGCCATTGATGCCCATGATCGCTGGCAGGCCGATGTCAAGGACATGGCCATTCCCCAGCCCGCCGACCCCAAAGCCGCTGAAGGGACGATCGCTTCCCTGCCTGAAGCGCCCGCCAAATCCAGCGACACGACCTCAACATCACCGCTTGACGAGCTGGGTGTCACCACGGGTCATGTGCTCAGTTCTGCCTCCGAAAAGATCGGTTCGCTCCTGGATGCCCCGCTTTCGCGCAGTCTCGACCTGAGCGGTCCTTCCAACTCCTCCCGTGCCAGGCCCGATCCAGGCCGGCGGCCCGCCGTCGCGATCAGAAGCACCAGTCCTGCCCGCATCACAAAGGCCGCCACGGCCACGTTCCGCATCGAAGGACCGTCCCTGGGCACCACAGGCCTGGGCAGCGCCAACCCCCTGCTGCAACGCAATTTCTCGAATTCCGAGCTTCTTGGCGGTGTGCTCACCATCCAGGACCTGGGTTCACCCGCCATGCCACCCGTGGCCAGGGCAGAGCGGGCCCGATGGGCCAGCAGCGGAGACCCCATGGCTCCCTTGCCCCAAAGCCTGAGGGAACCCATGCGCCAGGCCATCCGTACCCTGCCGGCCCCGACCCCCACCAAAACCGCCAAACTTCAGCAGGGCCGAGTGATCTACGTGCCCTCCACCCGGGTCAGCAAGCCCACCCAAGTCCCCCTCGCCGTGCAGGCCGACGGCACCGTGGATGTGCTCAGCCAAACCGATGATCCCGCGGTGATCGAGGACATCAAGGAATGGTCGAGCCGCCAGCCGGCCCAAGTCCCCGGAACGGTCACCCCAACGATCGTCAATCTTCAGCCGATTCCGACCGAGGACAGCTCCACCCCCGCCCCTGCCAAGGTTTCTCCCGTGGCAACGGCCCCGATCGCACCTCCGCCAGTTCCGGCCACCGCCAGCGTGGCCCCGGCGGAGCAAGCGCCTGCTGGCGCCGGCGGTTCGTTGGTGTCTCCCCAGTGAGGCGGCCGGGGCTCCAAAACCGCGGCATGGCCCTGATGGGCCTCGCCTGCGTGGTCCTTGGGACGCAGCCTACGTGGGCCCAGTCCCTTCCAGTGGGCCCCGCCCCCTGGGTCCCCATCGCGCCGGACCCCGCCGCGGCCAGCTGGGAACCCGTGAGTGACGCGGCCACCCTGCCAGCGGATTACTTGCCGCCGCCCGCCACTCGCAACCCAGCCGAACTGGCGATCGTGCCCCGCCAAGGCAAACCCATTGAGAATGTGGGCATCTACGGTATCGGCGGAGGCGTGAATGTCGGCAATGATCTACCAAACAGCGGTGTATTCACCGGCCGGGTGGGTTACAAATTGAACGAGACCCTCGCGGTCTCCCTGCGTCCAAGTGTGATCTTCGGCAACCGGGATGTGCTTGGCCGCTACAACGGCCAGACATCATTCCAGTTGCCACTCACCCTTGACCTCTTCCGTCGCTCGGTGGTGTCCCCCTATCTTGGTGGTGGCATTGCCACCAACACGTATTCCACCGGTGAGACCAACGCCATGCTCACCGGTGGTGTCGATGTCAACATCACCCAGAATGTGACCTTGGGCTTCAACGTCAACTACGTCTTTCTGCCCGATGGTGTCACCTTTGATGCCCTCCAGGCCATGACGCTGCTCTACTTGAAGTTCTGAACTCCGGACGGCGTCAACCCCCGTCGGCCACCGCCTCGATGGCGGCGACGATGGCCTTTTTTTGCTCAGTGTCGTAACCCCATCGCTCAAGGAAGGCCCGGTCCTCCATCACGGCCTGCTCGGCA
>JBBQIH010000229.1:0-4643 GCA_038324725.1 Cyanobacteriota bacterium
GTGAAGGACACGCCGGTGTTGCCGTCGATGGTGATGTGGTTGTCGTCGTAGAGGGCGATCAGCTTGCCCAGACCCAGGTGACCGGCCAGGGAGGCGGCCTCGCTGGAGACACCCTCCTGGTTGCAGCCGTCACCCATCAGCACATAGGTGTAGTGGTCGACGATGGTGGCGTCGGGCCTGTTGAACTTCGCCGCCAGGTGGGCTTCGGCGATCGCCAGGCCCACGGCGTTGGAGATGCCCTGGCCCAGGGGACCGGTGGTGACCTCCACGCCGGGGGTCTCGAAGGTTTCCGGATGGCCGGGGGTGCGGGAGCCCCACTGGCGGAACTGCTTGAGGTCCTCCAGGGTCACGCTGTCGTAGCCGGTGAGGTGCAGCAACGCGTAGAGCAGCATGCAGCCGTGGCCGGCCGAGAGCACGAAGCGGTCGCGGTTGAACCACTGCGGATTCTTGGGGTTGTGGCGCAGCACCTTGTCCCACAGGGAGAAGGCCATCGGAGCGCAGCCCATCGGCAGGCCGGGGTGGCCCGAGTTGGACTTGTTGATCGCATCGACCGCCAGGAAGCGGATGCTGTTGATGCAGAGCGTCTCTACGTGGCTATCGACCTGGGTGGTGGGGGCGGCGACCATGGCTTGACAGGGGAGTGCAGGGAGAAGGGAGGTGGTCCTGGGATGGGGCGCCGGGTGTTCAGGTCATCCGGCGGAAGGCGAGGCAGACGTTGTGGCCGCCGAATCCAAAGGAGTTGGAAAGCACGACGTTGACGTTGTGTTCCCGGGCCTGGTTGGGCACCACATCCAGATCGCAGGCGGGATCGGGCGTGCTGTAGTTGATCGTAGGCGGTACCTGGTTATGGGTTACTGCGAGCACCGCGGCGATCGCCTCGATGCCGCCGCTACCGCCCAGCAGGTGGCCGGTCATCGACTTGGTGGAACTGACCGGGATGGTCATGGCGTGGGCCCCGAGGGCCGACTTGATGGCGGCGGTCTCGTTGCTGTCGTTGGCCTGGGTGCTGGTGCCGTGGGCATTGACGTAATCCACCGACTCCGGCTCCAGCCGGGCATCGGCCAGGGCCAGCCGGATGGCCTCCGCCGCCCCCACACCGCCCGGGGAGGGAAGCGTGTAGTGGTAGGCGTCACAGGTCATGCCGTAGCCGATGATCTCGCCGAGCACCCGGGCGCCCCTGGCCGTGGCGTGTTCGAGGCTCTCCAGCACCAGCACCCCCGCCCCTTCGCCGATGACGAAGCCGTTGCGCTCGGCGTCGAAGGGACGGCTGGCCGTGGCTGGGTCATCGTTGCGGAACGAGAGGGCCCGGGCGCTGGCGAAGCCGGCCACCCCGAGGGGGGTGATCGCCGATTCGGCACCACCACAGACCATGGCGTCCGCCAGGCCCATCTGGATCAGCCGGAAGGCATCGCCGATGGCGTTGGAGCCGGCGGCGCAGGCGGTGGCCACGGCGCTGCTGGGACCCTTGGCGCCGATGGCGATGGCCGCCAGTCCCGTGGCCATGTTGGGGATCATCATCGGCACACAGAACGGGCTGACCCGGTCGGGACCGCGGTCGGCCAGGACGTGGGCCTGGGTTTCCATCATCAGCAGCCCGCCCACGCCGGAGCCGATGGCCACCCCAACGCGCTGGGCATTGCTGTCGTCGATGCTCAGGCCGGCATCGGCCACGGCCTGTTTGGCCGCGACCACACCGAACTGACAGAAGCGGTCCCAGCGCTTCGCCTCCTTCGGTTCGAGCCAGCCGGCCGTATCGAAGTCCTTGACTTCGGCGGCGAAGCGGCAGGCATGGCGGGAGGCATCAAACAGGGTGATCGGCGCCACCCCATTGCGGCCGCTGATCAGCCCTTCCCAATAATCCGCGACGTTGTTGCCGATCGGTGTGACCGCGCCCAGGCCGGTGACGACGACGCGGCGGAGACCCTCCACCATGGACGCCTCAGGCCTGCTTCTCTTGGATGTATTTGACGGCGTCGCCCACCGTGAGGATCCCTTCGGCCGACTCGTCGGGGATCTCGATGTCGAAGGCTTCCTCCAGGGCCATCACCAGTTCGACGGTGTCGAGGGAATCAGCTCCCAGGTCGTTCTGGAAGTTGGATTCCGGCTTGACCTCGTCAGCCTCCACGCTGAGCTGTTCGGCAACGATCGACCGGACTTTCTCGAAGATCGCTTCCTGGGACATGGCTGCTGTGAGGGAGGCAGCATCCTACGGGTCGCCCTGTTCGGGCCCTTTCCGCGTATGAACAAGGGTGACGGCCGGCGGCGGGTGTCGCCCTGCGCCGGAACGGTGTGGGTACTTTGGGCACCTCGCCGTTCGTTCCCGGCCCTGGCATGTCCCACGCCGTCAAGATCTACGACACCTGCATCGGCTGCACCCAGTGCGTCCGTGCCTGCCCCCTTGATGTTCTCGAGATGGTGCCCTGGGATGGCTGCAAAGCCGCCCAGATCGCGTCCTCTCCCCGCACCGAAGACTGCGTCGGCTGCAAGCGCTGCGAAACCGCTTGCCCCACCGACTTCCTCAGCATCCGCGTCTACCTGGGTGACGAGACCAGCCGCTCCATGGGCCTGGCCTACTGACACCGGCGGCTCCGCTGCCCTCCCATAAGCTCTTGCCCGGCGCCAGCGTCGGGCTTTTTTTTGGCCCACCATCCCCGTTTCCCGCCGGATTGCTTCTCCTATGTGCGGCATCGTTGCCCTGATCGGCTCGCGGGAAGCGGCCCCCCAGCTGCTGGAGGGTCTGCGCCAGCTGGAGTACCGCGGCTATGACTCGGCCGGCATCGCCACCGTCGACGGGGCGGGCCTGCACTGCCTCAAGGCCGAGGGCAAGCTGGTCAACCTCACGGCCCGGTATGAGAAACGCGGGGCACCGGGCCAGTGCGGCATCGGCCACACCCGCTGGGCCACCCACGGCAAACCGGAGGAGCGCAACGCCCACCCCCACCTCGATGGCAGTGGCCAGCTGGCCGTGGTTCAGAACGGCATCATCGAGAACCACCGCAGCCTCAGGGAGGAGCTGCAGGCCGAAGGCGTCGAGTTTCGCTCCGACACCGACACCGAGGTGATCCCCCACCTGCTCGCCCGCCGGCTGGGGCAGCGGCAGGCCGAGGGGGCAGTGGCCTCGCCGGGGTTGTTGCTGGAGGCCCTGCAGCAGGTGCTGCCGTTGCTGCAGGGGGCCTATGCCCTGGCAGTGGTGTGGGCGGCGGTGCCCGGGGCTGTGGTGGTGGCCCGGCGGCAGGCGCCGCTGCTGATCGGCCTGGGGGAGGGGGAGTTCCTCTGCGCCAGCGACACGCCGGCCCTGGCCGGCTTCACCCGCACGATCCTGCCCCTGGAGGACGGCGAGGTGGCCCTGCTGACGCCGCTGGGGATCGAGCTGTACGACGGGGCCGGCACGCGGGTGCAGCGCAACCCGACGCTGCTGGTGGGCACCGAGCACGTGGCGGACAAGCGCAGCTTCCGCCACTTCATGCACAAGGAAATCCACGAGCAGCCGGAAACGATGGCCCTGTGGGTGGCCCGCCACCTGCCGGAAGGGGCCCTGGTGGCGCTCCCGCTTGATGAGTCCGTCTATGAGGGGGTGGAGCGGATCCAGATCCTCGCCTGCGGCACCAGCCGCCATGCCGCCCAGGTGGGAGCCCACCTGCTGGAGCAGCTGGCGGGGCTGCCCACGTCGGTGTTTTATGCCAGCGAATTCCGCTACGCCCCGCCGCCGCTGGAGCCCCATACGCTGACCATCGGCGTCACCCAGTCAGGCGAGACGGCCGACACCCTCGCCGCCCTGGCCATGGAGCAGCAGCGGCGCTTCCTGGTGGCCGATCCGGCCTACGCGCCGCGCTTGTTGGGCATCACCAATCGCCCCGAGAGTTCCCTCGGCCGCCTGGTGCCCCATCTGCTCGACATCGGTGCCGGCATCGAGGTGGGGGTGGCGGCCACCAAGACCTTCCTCGGCCAGCTTCTGGCCTTCTACGGCCTGGCGCTGGCCTTCGCCGAACGCCGCGGCGGCACGGCCCATCCGCTCGGCGGCGGCCGCACCCCGGCCGAACTGCGGGCCCTGGCCGAGCAGCTGCGCGCACTCCCGCCGGTGCTGCAGCGGCTGGTCGACGACCACGACCGCTGCTGCGCCGAGCTGGCCCATCTGTTCGCCGACACCCAGGACGTGATCTTCCTCGGACGAGGCATCAACTACCCGATCGCCATGGAGGGGGCCCTCAAGCTCAAGGAGATCAGCTACATCCACGCCGAGGGCTACCCGGCGGGGGAGATGAAGCACGGCCCGATCGCCTTGCTTGATGCCCGGGTGCCGGTGGTGTCGATCGCCGTGCCCGGCTCTGTGTTCGAGAAGGTGCTCTCCAATGCCCAGGAGGCCAAGGCCCGCGATGCCCAGCTGATCGGCGTGGCGCCCGCCTGCCCGGACACCGAACTGTTCGATGTGCTGCTGCCCCTGCCGGAGGTGGACGAGCTGCTCAGCCCCCTGCTCACGGTGATCCCCATGCAGCTGCTCAGCTATCACATCGCCGCCCACCGCGGCCTGGACGTCGATCAGCCCAGGAATCTGGCCAAGAGCGTCACCGTCGAGTGAGGCTGTCGGGCCCCGGGCCCCCCCCCCGGGGGGAGCCCCCCGGGGGCGGGCACCCCCCCCCAGGGCC
>JBBQIH010000230.1:0-4597 GCA_038324725.1 Cyanobacteriota bacterium
CTGGTTTGCCAGTGGGGGGCCAGCCAGTGCTGCACGACCGCCAGCCCGCCCTGGGGCCCGCCGCCCACGCTGTAAATGGCGCCCACCAGGGCCTCGCAGCATTCGGCCAGCACGGTGGCGCGGCCGGCCCGATCACCGGCGGCCATCGCCCCCAGCAGCAGCACCGGCTCCAGGGCGATGCTGCGGGCCAGCTCGCTCAGCCAGCGGTCGGACACCAGCTGGGCCCGCAGGGCAGAACTGTCCCCCACGCTCAGGGAGGGGTAGACCGACCGCAGGAACTCGGCCGCCGCCAGGCGCAGCACCGCATCGCCGAGGAACTCCAGCCGGTCGTGGTGGCGGGGCTGGCCGGTGGAGCTGTGGGTGAGGGCCTCATCCAGGGTGGCCAGCCCGGCATTGGCGGCGGCTGGATCCGAAGGCAGCAGGCCGGAGGTGGCGCCGAAGCCGAGACTCTCCAGAAAGGCCAGGAGTTGCTGGCGGCGCTGGGGCGTCATCGCGGGGCAAGGGGGGAAAGCAGGACGTAAGCCGGGTTCTGTTCTCCCCTGCCTGCGGCACGCCGCTGGCAGGGGGGGTGATCATCTGTCTGGGACCGCCGTCACCGGCGGCCTCGAGCGGCGCATGGGAATCGGGACGGGGAAGATGGCCAACCGCTGTCCCTGGGCCTTGCTCCCAGCCGGGGTTTACCAAGCCGGCACCTCTCGATGCCGCTGGTGCGCTCTTACCGCACCTTTGCACCCTTGCCTGTGCCACCGGGCGAGCCCGGCCGGCCATCGGCGGTGTGTTTCTGTGGCACTGTCCTCACGGTCACCCGCACTGGGCGTTACCCAGCAGGCCTGGCCATTGGGGAGCCCGGACTTTCCTCAACCGGCCGCGGCCATGGCCCGAAGGCCGCACCGCACCGATCGCGATCACCTCGCCTGCTTTCCGCAGCTAGAATAAACAGCCCGTGCGCCCAGGCCTTCGCCCCGGACCGCTGGACAGGAAGCGTCTCCTTGGTCGGTTTCCCCATCGTCATAGGCGCGGCAGGACCGGCGCCGGTCGATCTTCGTTCTGCCAGCATCATCGCTGCACCCCATAATCACTTCGATGGGGCTGTAGCTCAGCCGGATAGAGCGACGGTTTCCTAAACCGTAGGTCGTGGGTTCGAGTCCCGCCAGCCCCGTTCCCCTCTGTCCCCCTTGTGGGCCATCCCCGCCGCTTTCCTTGCAGGCGTGGGTGTGGCCTCGAAGGTTGCTCTCGCCCAGCAGCCCAATCTGCAGAACGCTCCGGATTCGCTGCTCAGCGCCCAGTCGTCCCTGCAGATGGCCGCCCCTAACAAAGGGGGCCATCGCGATCGGGCGATCGCCCTGGTCAACCAGGCCATCGTTGAAGTACGGGCTGGAATCGCCTTTGCCGCCAACTGAGCGATGCCCACAGCCGTAACGTGCGCTACCGCTGGTGGGTTTCCCAAAGCGGACGCTCCCGCTAGCGTGTTGCCAGTCGTCAGCAGTGGATGACCCGGCTTCACGACCTGCGCCTGCGGTTGCTGGTGCAGCAGGAGAGCGAGAACATCGCTCACGCCCATCCCGATGAACTTGACCTTTCGGTGGTGCAGGCTCGCTGCCTCTGCTGGCTGGCCCTGCTGGCCGATGCTCATGAGGAGCAGGCCAGCGACGCTGAACGGCGCGGCGATGTGGAGCAGGCCATGGGCTGGTTCGCCGATTCCATGCGCTTGCGCGATGTGATTCAGGTGGTGAGTTCGATCGAAATTCCCTTGCCCCTGCTCAGTGAGGCGGGGGATCGTCCGGACCAGGGCCCCCTGGCGGCCTGACGGTGCCATGATGGTCGTTGAATGAAAGAAGGGACGCGGTGCCAGAAGAGCCCTGCCAATGTCCTGATTGCCAGCGGTTCTATCGGGAACACGACCGGCTGATCCGAGAAAATCCCAGCCTCCGTCAGCAGCAGGAGCTCAACTGGGCCGCCCTGCAGTCGTTCCGTACCCTGGCTGGACGGGTGCTGGAGGAGCTCCAGAAGCAGCACGGCGATGGCGACGCGGCTCCCACCCCAGTGGCCCCCGAGGCCGACCTGCAGGAGGCCAGCGGTGAGGCTGCCTCTGAAACCGATGCGATCCAGCAGGCCATGGCCGATCTGGAGAACATCAACGCCCACCTCTTCTCCATCGAGGCCCTCATGGAGCGCATTTTCGATGTGAGGGTGCCCGAGCCGGTGGAGCAGACCTTCCGCGAAGTGGCCGGTGAGCTGGCTCCTGACCCCCTCAACGCCGACCGGCTGCGTCTCAATCGCCTGCTGCACCAGACACCCGATCTGCCCGATCACCGGGGCGGCTGAGCCGCCCCGCCCCGGTCCCCCTCAGTGGGCCGTTGGCAGCTTGCGGCCCTTGGCCGGGGCCTCGTCGATCTCGCAGGTGATCGTCACAGGGAATTCCTCCGTCTGCCAGATCCGTTCGCTGTACTCCCGGATCGAGCGATCCGAGGAGAACATCCCGCTGCGGGCGGTGTTCAGCAGTGACATCCTGTTCCAGTGGGGGCGATCGCTCCAGGCGTCGCTGACCGCCTGCTGGGCCTGCATGTAGGCCTCGAAGTCGGCCAGCACGAAGAACGGATCGCGGCCGGTGAGATTCTCCAGCAGAGGCCGGAACAGCTCCTTGTCACCGTTGCTGAAGTGCCCCTGCCCGACCAGATGCAGCACCTCCGGCAGCTCCGGCGTGCTGGCGATCCGTTCCCAGGGCCGGTAGCCCTGCTCCTTGAGGGCGGCGATGCCTTCGGTGGTGCGGCCAAAGAGGAAGAAGTTGTCGTCGCTCACCTGCTCCCGGATCTCGACGTTGGCGCCATCGAGGGTGCCGATGGTGAGGGCACCGTTCATCATGAATTTCATGTTGCCGGTGCCGGAGGCTTCCAGGCCGGCGGTGGAAATCTGCTCGGAGAGGTCGGCGGCGGGGTAGACGCGCTCGCCGAGCTTGACGTTGTAATCGGCCAGGAAGATGACGCGCAGGCGGCCGTCCATGTCGGGGTCGGCGTTGACGACATCGGCGATGCCGTTGATGAAGCGGATGATCAACTTGGCCATGGCGTAACCCGGGGCGGCCTTGCCACCGAAGATCACGGTGCGGGGTGCCAGGCCTTCGGCGAGGCCGTTCTTGATGCGCAGGTACTGGGCGATCACCTGAAGGGCATTGAGGTGCTGGCGCTTGTACTCGTGGATGCGCTTCACCTGCACGTCGAACATCGAGGCCGGATCCACCAGCACGCCCGTGTGGCGGTGGATGTAGTTGGTGAGATGGCGCTTCACCGACAGCTTGGTGGCCCCCCAGTTCTCCAGGAAGCCGCTGTCGTCGACATAGCGCTCCAGCTGGCGCAGCTCATCGAGGTTGCGCACCCAGCCATTGCCGATCGAGGCGTCGAGCAGGGCCGAGAGCTGGGGATTGGCCAGGGCCACCCAACGCCTGGGGGTGACGCCGTTGGTGACGTTGGTGAACTTCTCGGGCCAGAGGGCGGCGAATTCGGGGAACAGGTCCTGCTGGACCAGGGCGCTGTGCAGGGCGGCGACGCCGTTGACGTGGTGGGAGGCGACGGTGGCGAGGTGGGCCATGCGCACGGCCTTGTCGCCGCCTTCATCGATGATCGAGAGGCGCCGCAGCACGGCGTCGTTGCCGGGGTACTTGAGGCGCACCTGCTGGAGGAAGCGGCGGTTGATCTCGAAGATCAGCTCCAGGTGACGGGGCAGCAGCGACCCGAACAGATCAAGGCCCCACTTCTCGAGGGCCTCGGGCAGCAGGGTGTGGTTGGTGTAGGAGAGGCAGGCGGTGGTGATGGCCCAGGCGGCGTCCCACTCGAGGTGCTTGTCGTCGAGCAGCAGCCGCATCATCTCGGCGACGGCGATCGAGGGGTGGGTGTCGTTGAGCTGGATGGCCCAGTGGGCCGGGAAGTCCTCGATGGCAATGCCGCGGGCATCGAGGCTGCGGATCATGTCCTGCAGGGAGCAGCTGACGAAGAAGTGCTGCTGCTTGAGGCGCAACTGGCGGCCCTTGGCGGTGCCGTCGTTGGGATAGAGCACCTTGCAGAGGGTCTCGGAGCCCACCTTCTCCTCCACGGCGCCGTAGTAGTCGCCGCTGTTGAAGGCGTAGAAGTCGAAGGATTCGGTGGCATCGGCGCGCCACAGGCGCAGCCGGTTGCAGGTGTTGACCCGGTAGCCCAGCACCGGAACGTCGTGGGGGACGCCGATGGCGTGTTCCGCCGGGATCCAGCGCACCCGGTAGGCGCCGTTGCGGTCGCGGTAGCTCTCGGTGTGGCCGCCGAAGCCCACGAAACAGGCCTGGTCAGGGTGGGGGATCTCCCAGGGCCAGCCGGCCTTGAGCCACTTGTCGGTGATCTCCACCTGCCAGCCGTCGCGGATGAGCTGGTCGAAGATGCCGAACTCGTAGCGGATGCCGTAGCCGGTGGCGGGGATCTCGAGGGAGGCGAGGGATTCGAGGAAGCAGGCCGCCAGGCGACCGAGGCCGCCATTCCCCAGGCCCGGCTCTTCCTCCACGTCGAGGATCTCCTCGATGTCGTTGATGCCGAACTGCTTGAGGGCCTCGGCGGCCTCCTTCTGGATGCCGAGC
>JBBQIH010000231.1:0-4592 GCA_038324725.1 Cyanobacteriota bacterium
GCACCGCCTCGGCCTGGCGCTCGGCCGCTTCCCGCCCGTTCGCCGCCATGGCCCCGGCCATGGTGCCGTCGGGATTGGGGAAGTCCTCGCCGCTGAAAGCCTTGTCGAGGTGGGCATGGGGCTCCACCAGCGGCGTCAGCGCCAGGGGCAGGGGGGTGCCACCTCCCGTCCCATCACCCACGAAGCCAGTGGCCAGACCATGAATGGCGCGGATCCGGCCGTCGGCCTGCTCCAGCCGCACCGCCACCAGGCCCTTGTCGTCGGCGGCCGGCAGCCGAAGCTGGGGATCCAGCAGGGCCCTGGGCAGGCGCATCGGCGGCAGCAGGCCAGCCGGCAGCGGCGCGGCGCTCACGGCACCGGGCTCCCCGGCGCGCTCTCGCCGGCGGAGAGCAGCACGAAATGGCCCGCGATCGCCAGGGTGACGGCGTCGTAGCGGGGGATGCTCCAGTTGGGCAACACCTTCTCGCCGCCCAGCCGGGTGCCATAGAGGCTCAGCAGGCCGAAGTTGTAGCGCCGGGAACTCTCCCGGGCCAGGCGCCCCAGCACCTTGCGCTGGGATCGCACCAGTTCCGGACAGTTCTGGATCAGCAACCGGGCCAGCAGCGGCAGGCCCTCGTTCTGGCAAAGCTCCTTGCTGGCCATCTCGGTGAGCTTCTCGGCGGCGAACTCCTCGAAGGCGGCGGGGCCGGGGTTGGTGACGGCCAGGCCGACCAGGCCCGCCGAGAGGGCGGTCAGGCCCAGGAGGCGGGAAACGGTGCGGCTGGCGGTGGTCGGCGGTGGCAAGGGGGGCCGGCGGGCTCGCTTGATACATTGGCAAAGACCGCGGCGGGCGTCGCCAAGTGGTTAAGGCAGTGGCTTGTGGCGCCACCATTCGGGGGTTCGAGTCCCCTCGCTCGCCCTTCAGGCCCGGCGCTTCGGCGTCGGGCTTCTTTCTTGGCCCAGCAGCACCTCCAGCAGGGCCTCGCCGCCCTGCCGCACAGGATCGACACAGGGCAGCCCCGTGTCCGCTGCCGTGGCGCTCAGCGCTGCTGCCGCCGCCGGCCCGTCGAGGTGGGAGGTGTTGAGGGCGATGGCCCCCACCCGCGGGGGCGGACCGGAGCCCGCCGGCCGGCCCAGGGCCGCCAGCGCCTCGACGGCGGCGATCAGCTGGGCCAGGGTGGGGAGGGGGAAAGCGTCGAGGCGCTGCACCGTGCCCTGCCCGGCCCGGTGCACCAGCACCAGGTCCGTGGGCTGGCTGCCGCGGATCAGGGGCAGGGTGGCGCTGGAGCCCGGGTGACAGAGGGATCCCTGCCCCTCGATCAGCACCAGGGTCTCCGGGCCGGCGCCGGCGGCGGCGGCCAGCACCGCCGCTTCCACGGCACCGGCCGCGTAATCGATGCGGACGGCGTCCAGGGCCACCCCAGCGCCGCTGATCAGGATGCCGGCCTGGCCGGTACCGACAAAACGGGCATCGCAGCCGCGGCGCCGGGCGGCGGCCTGCAGCTCCAGACAGGCGCTCATCTTGCCCACCGACATGTCCGTCCCCACCGCCAGCAAGCGGCGGCCCGGCAGAGCGGCAGCGCGGCCGGAGGCCACCGTGAGGTCGGGGGGCTCCTGGCGCAGATCCCAGATCCACCGTCCCGGCTGCACCAGGGCCGCCAGGGCCGGATCGTCGCCCAGGCGGCTGTGCAGACCACTGGCCAGCGACAGCCCCGCTGCCAGGGCGGCCGTCACATCGGCGCCCATCCCCTCCGGCAGGCGGCCGCCGGAGGGGGCGAGCCCCACCACCGCCACCTGCGGGCCGTAGGGGAGGGCCTCCGCCAGGGAGCCCACCACCGGCACGGCACGCTCGATCCCGGTGATCCGCCGTAGATCGTCGCCGGGGTAGGCCGGATCCACCACCGCCACGATCGGCCCCTGGCGATAGCGGAGCATGGCCAGGCCCGTCTTGCCGCTGAGGTTGTCCAGGCCCCCGTGCTGCAGCAGCACGATCGGGACATCAGCCCCGAGCACGGATCACCCCCAGTCCCGGGGACGCAGCGGGCACCAGCCGATCGCCTTCGAGGGCAGGCCCTGTGAAGGGGTCGTCGAGCAGATTCAGGTGGCTGTCGAGGTCCGGCCAGCGCACCAGCGGCAGCAGCTGGGCGGCGGCGCCGTTGAGCAGGGCGCTGTCGGAGTAGCAGCCGAGCATCAAGCCCAGCCCCAGGCGTTGCGCCGCCCTGCCCATCAGCAGGGCCTCCGCCAGCCCGCCGCTCTTGAGCAACTTGATGTTCACCCCATCGACATAGGGGGCGAGCCGCACCAGGTCGGCCAGGTTCCAGCAGCTCTCATCGGCCACCAGGGCGATGGGACAATCAAGCTCCAAGGCGGCGAAGGCGGCGCAGTCGGCCTCTGGATCCTCCAAGGGAGCCAGGGGCTGCTCCACCAGCACCACGCCCTGGGCGTCCAGCCAGCCCAGCATCGGCAGGGCCTGCTCCAGGCTCCAGCCGCCGTTGGCATCGACCTGCAGTTCAAAGGCCACCCCATGGCTCTGCTGGCGCCGCTCCAGCGCCTGCGCCACCGCCCGCACCAGCGCCCGGTCGTGGTCGAGACCCTCCGGGCTGCCCAGCTTCAGCTTGATGCGGCTGGCGGGCAGCTGGCCCCACCAACGCTCCAGCCGCTCCAGCACCGCCGCCTCGCTGCCCAGGCCGAGGGTGACGCTGGTGGGGCTGATGGCGCCGTCGTCGAGGCCCCAGAGCTTCCACAGCGGCTGCCCCAAGCGCCGCCCCCACCAATCGTGCAGGGCCAGATCGACAGCGCAGCGGGCCGGGGGCGACAGCGTCTGCAGAAGGGGCTCGAGCGCCTGGAGCGGTTCCGGCTCACGGGCTTCTAGAGCCGGCAAAAAGGCCTCCAGTTCAGCCTCCAGGGCTTCGGTGCTGTAGGCCCTGGGACCGGTGTCGAAGCCACCGGTTTCGCCGAGGCCGGTGCAGCCGTCGTGCTCCAGCTCCAGCAACAGGTGTTCCACGGCGCTGGTGGTGCCGCGGCTGATGGCCAGGGGGACCGCCTTGGTGAGGGGAAAGCGGCTCAGGCGGCAGCGCATTCCAGAAAACAGCCGGGAGGTTCACGCTGCCACAGCTGCCCGGTTGGCGGCGACGGGGCGATAGCGGAAACTGGATCCCATGACAGCCACCGTTTCCGGCCCGCCGGCCGACCAGGCGCCCTCGGCACGGCGCGGCAGCTACTGGATCACCACGTTCGGCTGCCAGATGAACAAGGCCGATTCCGAGCGCATGGCCGGAATCCTCGAAGCCATGGGCTACACCCCGGGCCACGACGAGCACACGGCCGATCTGGTGTTGTACAACACCTGCACGATCCGGGACAACGCCGAGCAGAAGGTCTACAGCTACCTGGGGCGGCAGGCCCAGCGCAAACGGGCCAACCCCGGCCTCACCCTGGTGGTGGCCGGCTGCGTGGCCCAGCAGGAGGGGGAATCTCTGCTGCGCCGGGTGCCGGAACTGGATCTGGTCATGGGCCCCCAGCACGCCAACCGGCTTGAGGCCCTGCTCACCCGGGTGGAGACCGGCCAGCAGGTGGTGGCCACCGATCAGCACCACATCCTCGAGGACATCACGGCGGCCCGGCGTGACAGCGCCGTCTGCGCCTGGGTGAACGTCATCTACGGCTGCAACGAGCACTGCACCTACTGCGTGGTGCCGGCGGTGCGGGGCCGGGAGCAATCCCGCCTGCCCGAAGCCATCCGCCTGGAGATGGAGGGGCTGGCGGCCCGGGGCTTCCGGGAGGTGACCCTGCTGGGCCAGAACATCGACGCCTACGGCCGCGACCTGCCCGGCATCACCGCCGAGGGCCGGCGGGCCCACACCCTCACCGATCTGCTGCGGGAGGTCCATGACGTGCGGGGCCTCGAGAGGATCCGCTTCGCCACCAGCCACCCGCGCTACTTCACCGACCGGCTGATCGACGCCTGCGCCGACCTGCCCAAGCTGTGCGAGCACTTCCACATCCCCTTCCAGAGCGGCGACGACGCCGTGCTGCGGGCCATGGCGCGCGGCTACACCGTGGAGCGCTACCGGCGCATCATCGACCGCATCCGCCAGCGCCTCCCCGATGCGGCCATCAGCGCCGACGTGATCGTGGCCTTCCCCGGCGAAACCGACGCCCAGTACCGCCGCACCCTCGACCTGATCGAGGCGATCGGCTTCGACCAGGTCAACACGGCCGCCTACTCACCGCGGCCGGGCACCCCGGCGGCCGACTGGCCCGACCAGCTGCCGGAAGCGGTGAAGGTGGAACGGCTGCAGGAGGTGAACGCCCTGGTGGAAAGAGTCGCCGCGGAGCGCAGCGCCCGCTACCTGGGCCGCCGCGAGCAGGTGCTGGCCGAGGGGGGCAACCCCCGGGATCCGGATCAGCTGATGGGCCGCACCCGCACCAACCGCCTCACCTTCTTCGCCGCCGACCCCGGCGATGGCCGCCCCTATGCGCCGGGGGATCTGGTTGACGTGCTGATCGAGACGGTGCGGCCGTTCAGCCTCAGCGGCCGGCCCCTGGGCCGGCAACCGGTTCACTGATACGTTTGGCCCTCTTTCCTGTGCTGATGCCCCCCCACCCCACCC
>JBBQIH010000232.1:0-4582 GCA_038324725.1 Cyanobacteriota bacterium
GTGCTGGAACTCACCCACAACTGGGGCACCGGCGCCTACGAGCTCGGCACGGGCTTCGGCCATCTGGCCATCGGCGTTGATGACATCTACGCCACCTGCGCGGCCATCACCGCCAAGGGCGGCCGGGTGGTGCGCGAACCCGGGCCCAAGCAGCACGGCACCAGCGTGATCGCCTTTGTGGAGGATCCTGACGGCTACAAGGTGGAACTGATCCAGACGCCGTCCCGGTCCGATGCGCCCTGATTCCGGCCTGCGCGACGCCCGGGGGCCGGCGGGCGCTGCCGCCAGCCTCACCAGTGATCCCGACCGCTTCAGTGACGCCGCCTGGGATCTGCTGATCGCCTCCCAGGAGCAGGCGAGACGCTGGCGCCACGGCGCCATGGACGTGGAGCACCTGCTGCTCACCCTGCTGCTGAACCGGCGTTTCTCGAGCTGGGTGGCACCGCTGCCCCTTGACGAGGACCGGCTGCTCGACCGCCTGGAAAGCTTCTGTGCTGAGCAGCCCGGCGGCGACGGCGGCACGCTTTACATCGGCGATGCCCTCGAAGATCTGCTGGAGGAGGCCGATCGCCGCCGGGCGGCCTGGGGATCCCGGTTGCTGGACGTGCCCCATGTGCTGCTGGCCCTGTTGGTGGAACCCCGGATCGGGGCGTCCCTGCTGGTGGAGGAAGGGCTGAGTGAGGACCTATTGCTGCGCCAATGGCGGCCGCTGCCGGCCGTTGCGGAGCCCCCCTTTGCCATGCCCCCCGCAGCCACGCCAACCGTCGCGCCGCCCTCACCCGCGGCTCCACCCGCATCGGCTCCGCTGGCCCCACCGCGGCCACCGTCCACGCCTGACGCCACAGTGTCCCTGCAGCGGGAGGGGGACCCCGAACCCGGTGCCCTGGCCCGCTACGGCCGTGATCTCACCGCCGCTGCCCGGGCCGGAGAACTCGATCCGGTGGTGGGACGGGATCCGGAGATCCGCCGGCTGATCCAGGTGCTCTCCCGCCGCAGCAAGAACAACCCCGTGCTGATCGGTGAGCCCGGCGTCGGCAAGACCGCCGTGGCCGAATCCCTGGCCCAGCGGATCGTGGCCGGCGAGGTGCCCGATGCGTTGCGGGGCCTGCGGCTGGTGGCTCTGGATCTGGGGGCCCTGATCGCCGGGGCCAAGTTCCGCGGCCAGTTTGAGGAGCGCCTGCGCAGCGTGCTGGCCGAGGTCCGTGACAACGACGGCGGTGGTGTGGTGCTGTTCATCGACGAACTGCACACGGTGGTGGGCAGCGACCGCTCCGGCACCGATGCGGCCAGCATCCTCAAACCGGTGCTGGCCCGGGGCGACCTGCGCTGCATCGGCGCCACCACCCCCGAGGACTACCGGCGCAGCATCGAGAAGGATCCGGCCCTGGAGCGCCGTTTCCAGCAGGTGGCGATCCGTGAGCCTGACGGCGCCACCTGCCTCGAGATCCTGCGGGGGCTGAAGGAGCGCTACGAGCTCCACCACGGCGTCACCATCACCGATGGGGCCCTGGTGGCCGCTTCAAGGCTCGCGGCCCGCTACATCAGTGATCGCTGCCTGCCCGATTCGGCCATCGACCTGATCGACGAGGCCGCCGCCAACCTGCGCATGGAGGCCACCTCCAAGCCCCAGGTGGTGGAGGCGGCCGAGGCGGACCTGCGGCGGGTGGAGCTGGAGCTGCTGGCCGCTGAAGCGGCCCCCCTGGAGGAACGCGTGCAGCTGCAGGAGCAGCGGCGCTTCGCCCATGAGCAGCTCGAACGGCTGCAGTTTCGCTGGGCGGGCGAGCGGGAACGCCTTGAGGAACTGCGCGAGCTCATGCACCAGGACGAGGACCTGCGCCACGCCATCGCGGAGGCGGAGCGGGACGGAGATCTGGAGGAGGCGGCCCGTCTCCAGTACGACCAGCTGCACAAGGTGCAGCAGCGCCGCGCCGCCGTCGAGGCGGAACTGCAGAGCGATCCGATGCTGCGCGAGCAGGTGGAGGAAGGGGACATCGCTGATGTGGTGGCCCGCTCGACCGGCATCCCCGTGCAGCAGCTGCTGGCCGGGGAACGCCAGAAGCTGCTGGAACTGGAGCAGCGGCTCGCCGGGCGGGTGATCGGCCAACCGGAGGCGGTGGCGGCGGTGGCGGCCTCGATCCGCCGTTCCCGGGCCGGCATGCAGGCCCCCACCCGGCCGGTGGGGTCGTTCCTGTTCCTGGGGCCCACGGGTGTCGGCAAGACGGAATTGGCCAAGGCCCTGGCGGCGGCCCTGTTCGATGAGGAGGAGGCGCTGGTGCGGCTGGACATGAGCGAATTCATGGAGCGCAACGCCGTCGCCCGCCTGGTGGGGGCCCCTCCCGGCTACGTGGGTTATGAGGAGGGGGGCCAGCTCACCGAGGCCGTGCGCCGCCGCCCCTATGCGGTACTGCTGCTCGACGAGGTGGAAAAGGCTCACCCCGATGTGTTCAACCTGCTGCTGCAGGTGCTCGATGACGGCCGCCTCACCGATTCCCAGGGCCGCACGGTGGACTTCCGCCACACGGTGGTGATCATGACCAGCAACCTGGCCAGCCGGGCGATCCTGGAGCGGGCCCGCTCTGGCTCCAGCCCCGACGGCGGCGGGGATTCCGACCACGCGGAGGGAGAGCTGGCCCAGGAACGGGCCCTCGATCTGGCGGTGGAGGAGGCCCTGGCGCGCCAGTTCCGCCCGGAATTCCTCAACCGCATTGATGAGGTGATCCGCTTCCGGCCCCTGGCCCGCACCGATCTCGAGCGCATCGTGCGGCTGCAACTGGCGGAGCTGGCCGCCCTGCTGCGGGAGCAGCACCTGGAGCTGGAACTGGACGAGGCCGTCGTGGTGGCCCTGGCCCAACAGGGCTATGAGCCGGAGTACGGCGCCCGTCCATTGCGGCGGGTGCTGCGCCGGCGTGTCGAGAACCCCCTGGCCACCGCCTTGCTGGAGGATCACTTCAGCGGGGCCAGGGGGGTGCGGCTGGAGCTCGCTGGCCCTGGGGAAGCGGGCTTTCACTTCATTCCCCTGAAGGCGACAGGGGAAGGACGTCCGGTAGGGTGATCGTTTGTCGATGTCTGCCGGCCTAACGGCAGGCCTCGGAATCCACGCCGTGGAACCCATCCCCCCCGCCACCACCACCACGAGCAGTCCCGACGGGCCCCTGGCCCAGAGGAACGGCCTGTCCTCATCCGACGATGGGCAGGACGGTCCTGGAGCTGAGGAGGAGACCCCCACTGGTTTCCTCGCGGTCACCCTCGCGGAGCTGCAAAAGGTTGTCTGGCCGAGCCGCCAGCAGCTGTTCAGCGAGTCGGTGGCGGTGATCCTGATGGTGAGTCTTTCGGCTGCGGCGATCGCCGCGATCGATCGCTTCTATCACTGGGGATCGGCCCAGATCTTCCGTTGATGACCCCTCCCCTGTCTGCCGTGCCCGAGACCGTACCCGAGATTGAACCGGACGCCCCCGAGGTGCTCGAGCTTCCTGGCGAAGGCCATGCCCTTGCCATCGAAGTTGCCAACGAGGCGGGCGAGCTTGTTGGGGAGGCTGGCGCCGAGGCGGGTGAAGCCGTCAAGCCCCAGGTGGCGCGCTGGTACGCGGTTCAGGTGGCTTCCAGCTGCGAGAAGAAGGTGAAGGCCACCCTCGAGCAGCGGGCCGTCACCCTGGGTGTCAGCAACCGGATCCTCGAGATCGAGATCCCCCAGACCCCTGGTGTCAAGCTCAAGAAGGACGGCAGTCGCCAGTCCATCGAGGAGAAGGTGTTCCCCGGCTATGTGCTGGTGCGCATGGTCCTCGATGAGGACACGATGATGGCGGTGCGCAGCACCCCCAACGTCATCAATTTCGTCGGCCAGGAGGAACGCCGCGCCACCGGCAAGGCCCGGGGCCACATCAGGCCCCGGCCCCTCAGCCGCCAGGAGGTCGATCGGATCTTCAAGCGTGCCGCCGAGAAGAAGCCCGTTCTCAAGGTCGACCTCACCGAGGGTGATCAGATCCTCGTCACGGCCGGTCCCTTCAAGGACTTCCAGGGCGAAGTGATTGAGGTCTCAGGAGAACGCAGCAAGCTGAAGGCCCTCCTGTCGATCTTCGGCAGGGAAACCCCGGTCGAGCTCGAGTTCTCCCAGATCAGCAAACAGAGCTGATCAGCGGCGGCCGCCTCCCTGCGGAGGGTGGCCCCGGGTGGCCCCTTACAGGGCCGCCACCCAGCCGGGCCGGCCACCGCCCCGGCCATCCGCAGTGCTCCCGCAAGGGAGTTCCGTCCCGCTCTCCCCAAGGGAGTTCCGTCCCCTAGCCCAGACGATGGCCAAGAAAGTCGTAGCTGTGATCAAACTGGCCCTGCAGGCCGGCAAAGCGAACCCCGCACCACCGGTGGGCCCTGCCCTCGGTCAACACGGGGTCAACATCATGGCGTTCTGCAAGGAATACAACGCCCGCACCCAGGAGAAAGCCGGTTACGTGATCCCGGTGGAGATCTCGGTCTTTGAAGACCGCAGCTTCACCTTCATCACCAAGACCCCGCCCGCCTCGGTGCTGATCTCCAAGGCCGCCGGCATCGACAAAGGTGCCGCCACGTCCGCCAAGGGCGCGGTGGGTGC
>JBBQIH010000233.1:0-4530 GCA_038324725.1 Cyanobacteriota bacterium
CCAGGCCGCGCCGCTGAGCTGGTGCGCCGGCCGGAAGCAGAGCACGATCGCTCCACCACGGCCGCTCCAGCTCTGGGCGGCCAGGGCCCAGACCGGATCACTGCCGACGGGGGCCTCCACCCCCCAGGCCCTCGCCTGGCCGGCGGAAGCGGCGTCCCGCCAGCTGATCGCCGTGGCCAGGGGCAGCAAGCCCCGGACCAGCGCCCGGCTGCGGCGGCGGCGCAGCGGACCAAGCCCCTGGCCCCAGAGGATCACGGGCTGGCCCCGGACCCGGGCCGCCAGCATCAGGGCGCCGTAATAGAGCAGGCTCTGGAAACTGGTGCTGTCCTGGAGCAGGCTGCCGCCACCGAGCACCAGGGCCTGGCATCGGCCGAGGGCAGCCAGCACCGCCCCAAGCCGGCGGCGGTCGGTGGTCTCGACCCCGAACTGCTTGCGGACAAGAGCCTGGTCATGGGCCGTGACCACAGGCAGGCAGCTGGCGGGAAGCTGGTCCAGCAGCACCGCCAGCAGGGCGTCATCGCCGAGGTTGTGCTCGCCGTAGTAGCCGCAAATCAGGACCTTCCGGCACAACTCGCTCTGATTCGGCACCATGCCACCAAGCACTCATGTCACAGCGTCGCACTGGGAAGAGACTCCCCAGGAACTGAAGGCTCGCCTCCGCCGCCATGACCCGCAGCGTGGTGGTGAACTGACACCCGGCGCCGTTCCAGCTGGCCGGTTTCTACCTCACCGCTCCCTCGAACTTGAAAGCCTGGACGGACCCACCATGAAGCTCCTTGCCCGCCTCGCTTCCCTCCTGGCCGCCACGCCCCAGTCGATCGGCGGGTGCACCGTCAACGACGCCTACGGCCGTCCCAGCGTCCGCATCATGCAGCCGGCCCCGGCCATTCACCTAGACGCTAGTGCCGGGGGCTGGGCAGAGATTGTTCCCGGCACCCGCCGGGCGGGACGAACTTGCCGGTCTGTCCGCCCTGCCGCAGGCAGTGACCTGATGGGCTGCACCCTCCGCCCCTACCAGCAAGCGGGGGGATCGCAGCTGCGAGACCCTCAAGCAGCGGCAGACCCCGCTGATCGTGGTGCCCACCGGCGGCGGGAAGACGGCCATGATCGCCGAGATGGTGCGGCTCGCCCTGACCACCGGCCAGCTGTCCATCGCCATCTACCCCGCCGGGAGATTGCCCTGCAGATCGCCGCGGCCATCGAGCGCCAAGCACCTTAGGTGTTTAGCGCTACCAGTGTTATGGCTGACAAAGGGGTGCGAGGTCGACAGGGTTCTGGAGCGACCCAACAGCCCAAGACCTCTCACCCCACGAATACACACCCCAATGCCCGCCTGACACCAATCGATTGGACTCCAACCCCTCATTCGGGCCTATGGGGAAGACATCACCTAAAGAGAACTGGCGGTTCACATCAAGTCGCTTCGCTCCGCAGACCTTGATGCCTCCATGAACGCCGCCGGAATCGATTCCCCATCCTAGTACAGACGTACGTTACAGAAGTGCCATGGTCGTGCGTCTGCGCCGTTCCACATCGGAAATCGGTGGGTCCGTTGACCAGTCCATCGAGGAGTGGCCATACCTCGATGAGGGCACCCTGCTGGCCAGCCGCTGCCGCAAGGCCTGCATGACTTGCCGCTGGTTCCGCCACCTTGCCGGCATGAACTGCATCCCTGTGCTGACCTGCCAGCTGCACCAAGGCCCGCTGGCCAATGGCGAGCACCTCACCCGCCGCCGCCAGGGCTGGACTGAGGACCAAGTCCGCCATTGGGGCTGGTGCCCGGAGGCGGGATGAGCAAACGGCGAACAGTGGTGGGGCTGATGGGTGCTGGAGAGGGCGCCTCCGCTGAGGCGGTGGCCCTGGCCGAGGAACTGGGGGAGTGCATCAGCGCCAGGGGCTGGGTGCTGCTCACCGGGGGCCGCCCGGCGGGGGTGATGGCGGCGGCCAGCCGCGGCGCGGGTCGGGTGGAGGGCCACCTCGTCGTGGGGGTGCTGCCCGATGAGGGGACCGGAGAGGAGAGACAACACACGGCGGAGCTGGATCTGGCCCTGTTCACCGGCATGGGCAAGGCCCGCAACGTCATCAACGTGCTCAGCGCCGATGTGGTGGTGGTCTGCGGCGGCGGCGGTCCCGGCACAGCCTCAGAAGCCGCCCATGCGCTCAACGGCGGCCGGCCCCTGATCCTGCTGGCGGTGCCAGAGCTGTGGCGGGAGTTCTTCTGCTCACTCAGCAAGGGGGTGGAGAGCACGGATGATGCGCAGGAGTGCTGCCGGTTGATCGAGGCCAGGCTCCGAAAGGCATGAGCCAGCCAGCACCAAGTGTCCCCCTGAGTCCGCAGAAGGGTTAGCTGAGTGATGGCCGCCAGGTGCTGCGCTTTCGCCCGACCCGCTGGGAGCGATTGGTGCAACTGCTGGAGATCACCAGCGGCGAGCTGCTCCCTGATCATGAGATCCCGTTGCTGAAATCACGCCGGGAGCTGAGCCGGGCTGAGGCCCTGAAGCTCTGGGCCGAGCAACGCCAGAAGGGCTGGAGGCCCTGCAGCCCCCAATGGTGATCGCCCTGACCGCCCGGAGCGATCCACCCCCACCAAGCTGAACCCAGAACCGATGGCCACCTCCTTGCCGATGAGCAGCAGCCACGGCGTTATCGATTGGTGGATCACCACGGCCAACCCCACCTGGGCTCGATGAGCACTTCGATTCGATCGAGGAGGCCTGGGCGTTCGCCAGCCACGGGTGGCAGCAGCGGCAACCCGCTGTCGAACCGGCTCTCAGGTTGTCAAGCGACAGCGAAAACTGAGCCCGCATTGCATCCTTAAAACGGCTGACAGAGCACGCTTGCGGGTGAACTGCTAGGGGTGTGACGTCTGCGTTGCATGGGGCTTCTCCTGGCCAAGTCAGACTGGTAGGGAACCTCACGGACGAACTGGATCATGATTTGGGATGCACCTCATCTGCCCCCGGCTCCAGGGAGGGAAGAATGCAGGCTTGCGCATTCCCCACTTTTTCGCCCAGGCCCATTGTTGCCGCTCTGGGTTCTGGGCCGATCAGCATGAGGCTATGGAAAGCGCGAGTCCTGATCGATGCACAACAGGCTCCTAGGGTGTGAGCACATCTGGCCACTCAGTTGCTGCGTCGCTATCGACAAATGCCCAGTCAATTATTTGCTCCGGCACTCCAGGATCGCCTGGACTTCACTATCAACCGCCTGCGGGAGAAGATTTGGGTCCGGCCGCTGCTGCTATGTCTGGTCTCATTGATCGGGGTTGGATTAGCCCATCTCGCCGACTATCTGATTCCCTCAACCTCACTCCCTGATGTCTCTGCTGACACTCTTGAGAGCTTGCTACGAATCATAACGTCGAGCATGCTGGTAATCGCGATGTTTGCCGCCGGATCCATGCTGACCGCCTACGCCTCGGCGGCTTCCGTCGCCACGCCCCGCGCCTTCAGCTTGGTGGTGGCTGACGACATCTCCCAATACGCCCTGTCGACCTTCATTGGGGCCTTCATCTTTGGGATCGTGGGCTTGATCGCCTTGATGAACGGGGTCTACGGCCGCAGCGGTCGGTTTTCCCTATTTCTACTCACCGTTACGGTGTTAACCGTCGTGCTTCTCAGCTTCGTCACCTGGGTCGATCGCATCGCCCGGCTCGGACGGGTGACGGACACAATCGACCGAGTCGAAAAGGCTGCTGCCAATGCCCTGCAGGAACGCGGCAAGCGGCCCACACTGCGAGCTCGGCCCTACACCACCCCAATGCCCAATGACCCATCCCAGGGCTTGTTGATTCATCCGCAGAAAGTGGGCTATCTCCAAAGGATCAACCTTGCGGCGTTGCAGCAGACATCAGAGTCTCTCGATCTGGAAGTAGCCATTGAGGTCATGCCCGGCGCTTTTGTGACGCCACAACAGGTGTTGGCACGGGCCATCAGCAGTCATCCTATTGAGCCAGACACGGTTAAGCGCCTGGTCTCCTCCTTTCGGGTGGGCGATCGACGCACCTTCGATGACGACCCCCGTTTCGGCTTGTTGGCGCTGTCGGAAATTGCCAGCAGGGCACTTTCGCCAGCTGTGAATGATCCCGGAACAGCCATCTATATCATCGGCACATTCGTGCGACTTTTCAGCTGCTGGGTTGAGGTCTCCTCTGAGCGCCAGGAGGGCACTGACGAGCAGCCACGTTTCGATCGGCTCTGGATGCACGAGCTCTCCCTGGAGGATCTGTTCGACGATGCCTTTCAGGCGATCGGTCGCGATGGTGCCTCCACGTTGGAAGTCGGCCTGAGGATTCAAAAAGGGCTCTCCCTGATCAGCCTGCTGCCGATGGCCGGGATCCGTGAAGCCGCAAGAGTGCAGGCCAGGCAAGCTCTCCATCATGGCGAAATTGCCCTGCGACTGTCCCAGGAGGTGGAGCGGCTGCGCAAGGCAGCCGAGTGGGTCCTGCACTCTTAAAATCACCTACCACCTGGTGAGTTCAGTGAAATCCATCACCCACTTTTGATGACCAGTGTGGAGGGGCATAGGCAG
>JBBQIH010000234.1:0-4525 GCA_038324725.1 Cyanobacteriota bacterium
CCCCAGGGGGAGACCTGGTTCAGCCACGGCAGCTTCAACCGCTGGACCGGCCAGCTGCGCCATCGCTTTCCCGGCGATGACTGCCGCCCCACCCCGGTCCGCACCTGGCCCACCCGCTGGATATCCGGCTGCAGCATGATCTTCCGGCTCGGAATCTTCCGGGACTGCCCACAGTTCGACCCCCAGTACTTCCTCGACTACGAGGATGCCGACATTTCCGAACGCCACCACCAGCTGGGCTATCGGCTGCGGGTTACCCAGGCCGTGCTGGTGGAGCATCAGGTGTCGGCGATCACCCAGCGAGCCCCACGGGCCAAGTATCAGCACGCCACCTTCAGCAAGTTGTACTTCCTGCACCGCCACGCCACACCCCCGGCCCTGCTGCTCAACCTGTTGTATTACGCGCTCAGGCCCCTGAGTTTCTGCCTCTCCGATCCGGCCCGGGCCCAGGGCCGCTGGTGGGGACTGGGCGATTACCTGCACTGGCGCTGGCGACAACTGCTGCGCCGCCCCGGCCTGCTCCATCCCCGCACCTCCTTCACAATTTCATCTTGAGGAAGCGGCCGCCGAGGGCCCGAAGGGTGGGCCAGCGCTGGGCAGGGGGGCAGTAGCGCCAGAGGATCGCCGCCACCGCAGGTAGATAGAGATGGGACTTCGGGTGGAAGAAGGTGAACAGCAGGCCCCGCAGGCTGCCCAGGGGCAGGCGTTTCTGCGCTTCGCCAAAGTCGTTGAGAACCACGATGGCCGGGGTCACTTTGGCCGCGAAGCCCCGGCGGACCGCCCGCATCACCCACTCGGAATCGGCGTGATAATGGGGCAACCAGAAGGCGTCATAGAGCCCGACGCGGCGAAAGACGTCCTGGTGGATCAACACCCCGTTGCCCGGCATCGCCTCGGCCTCAAGCACCTCGGCCTGCGCCACCGCCGGCTCCAGCTGGCTGGCCAGTTCGTCGTGATACTTCAGCCGCAGGAAGCGTTCCGTGCCCCAGTCGGTGCTGGTGCCCAGCGCCCAGATCCGCCCAGGTTCGGCCAGCAGGTCGATGCGGCTGCCCAGGATGGTGCAGCCGTGCTGCTGGGCCAGGTCCACCATCCGGGCCACGTAATCGGCCGGAACGACAGCGTCGTCGTTGATGGTGAGGACGTAGTCGGTGCCGATCGCCAAGGCCTGCCGTACGCCCCGGTTGGTGGCACCAGCCCAGAAATCCCGATCCCCGGCCTCGAGCACGGTCACGTGCGGATGCTGCTGGCGGATCGCCGCCACGGTGCCATCGCTGGAGTTGGCATCCACCACCACCGTCCTCAGGGCCGAATAGGTCTGGGCGGCCATGCGCGCCAGGAAGCGCAGGCTGAGCTCGCGGCGGTTGCGGGTGGGCACCACGGCGGTGACCAGCGGCAGGGTCATGCCGGTTCGATCGGGGCCAGGCGCGGGTCGAGGATCTTCGGCCCCATGCCCTCGAACTTGACCGCGATCGAGATTTTCTCACCGCTGCCGAACAGATGGGTGACATGGCCCTCGCCGAAGCTGCTGTGCCGCACCCGATCCCCCACGGCCCAGGCGCGGGCCGCGCTGCGGCGCCGCACCGCATTGGCGGGATCGCCAGCCGCCCCCCCGGCCGCCACCCGCTGACTGTCATCGCGATCCACCCGGGTGAGCCGCTCCAGCCGCTGCTCCCGCCGCAGGGCGGCACCGCCACTGCGGGGAATATCGCCCTGCAGCAACGCCTCGGGCAGTTCGGAGAGGAACACCGAAGGCACCGCCGGCTCTCGCATCCCTCCCCAGAGCCGCCGTTCGCTGGCATGGGAAAGGAACAGCCTCTCCTTGGCCCGGGTGATCCCCACGTAGCAGAGACGGCGCTCCTCCTCAAGGGCGGCGGGGTCCTCCAGGGAGCGGTAGCTGGGGAACAGGCCCTGCTCCAGCCCCACCAGGAAGACCACCGGAAACTCCAGCCCCTTGCTGGCATGCAGGGTCATCAGCGTGACCCGATCGGACTCGGTGTCCTTGCTGTCGGCGTCGCTGGCCAAAGCGGCGGAGGCCAGGAACCCCTCCAGGGAGCCCTCCTCGTTCTCCTCCTGGTACTGCAGAGCTGCATTCACCAGTTCCTGCAGGTTGCGCCGCCGCTCCTCCGATTCGTCGGTGGCTTCGGCCAGCAGCTCGGCCAGGTAGCCGCTCTGCTCCATCACCCGCTGCACCAGCTCGGAGGAGGGAGCGTCCTGCAAACGGCGGCTCAGGTCGGCGATCAATTCCTGGAACTGCAGCACCCCCCGGGCGGAACGGCCGGCAAGGGAGCGCACCGCCTCTGGATCGCTCACCACTTCCCACAGGGGCAACCCCAGCTGGTTGGCCGCATCGGTGAGCCGTTCGATGGTGGTCTTGCCGATGCCCCGTCGCGGCACGTTCAGCACCCGCAGCAGGCTGACGGTGTCGGCCGGATTGACCAGCAGGCGCAGATAGGCGAGCACATCCTTGATCTCGCGGCGGTCATAGAAGCGCAGGCCCCCCACGACGATGTAGGGAAGGCCCCAGCGCACCAATGACTCCTCCATGGCGCGGGACTGGGCGTTGGTCCGATACAGCACGGCCATGTCCCCCCAGCGCAGCTCGGGGTGGGCCGCCTCCAGCATCCGCATGCGGTGCACCACCGCCTCGGCCTCGGCGATCTCGTCGTCGCAGCGGGTGAGGCTGATGGGCTCGCCTTCGCCGCGGGTGGGGCGCAGCACCTTGTCGATGCGCTCGCTGTTGTGGGCGATCAGGGCGTTGGCCGCCTCCAGGATCGTGGCCGTGGAGCGGTAGTTCTCCTCCAGCTTCACCATCGTGCCGGTGTCTCCATCGATGGAGCCGTCGCCGAACTCCTTCTGAAAACCCATCAGGATCGTGAAATCGGCGGCCCGGAAGCTGTAAATGCTCTGGTCGGCGTCGCCCACCACGAACACCGAGCGCCCCTCCCAGTCGTCGAAGCTCTCAGGGGCCTGACCGTTGGCGACCAGCAGCTTGATCAGGTCGTACTGGGTGCGGTTGGTGTCCTGGTATTCATCCACCAGCACATGGCGGAAGCGGCGGTGCCAGTAGTGGCGGATCTGCTCGTTCTGCTGCAGCAACTGCACCGGCATCAACAGCAGGTCGTCGAAATCGAGGGCATTGTTGGCCGCAAGGGCACGGCGGTAGCGGCGATAGGCCTCGGCCTCGTGCTTGCCCCGGGGGCCGGCATGCTCCTCCTCAAGACGCTCCGGCAGCCAGCCCTGGTTCTTGGCGCTGCTGATCGCCCAGCGCACTTTTTTGGGCTCGAAGCGCTTGGGATCGAGCTGCATCTCCTGGGTGACGATCTCCTTGACCAGGCTCTGGGCGTCGCTCTCGTCGTAGATGGAGAACTGGCGCGTCCAGGTAAGCCCCTCGGGATCGCGGAACTTGTCGATGTCGAAGCGCAGCAGCCGAGCGAACAGGGCGTGGAAGGTGCCGATCCAGAGATCCTTGATCACCTCCCGATAGATGCGGCTGCGCAACTGCTTCTGCTCACGGGCCGGCAGGGTGCTCCAGGGCTGGCCGAACTGGCTCTGCGCCAGGCGCTGGGCCAGCAGCACCTCCAGGCGCTCCTTCATCTCCCGGGCGGCCTTGTTGGTGAAGGTGACGGCCAGCACCTGGGCCGGATCCACCCCGTGGTGGCCGATCAGGTGGGCGATGCGGTGGGTGAGGGCGCGGGTCTTGCCGCTGCCAGCCCCGGCCACCACCAGCAGCGGGCCGGTGTGGTGATCGACCGCCCGACGCTGGGCCTCGTTCAGACCGGCCAGAAAACTCACAGACTCCGGCGCAGAAAGCTCAATTTTGACGTTAGCAGCTCCGTTCCGTTCGATGTGCTGGCCGGATCAGATCCTCGACCATTGCATAGAAGAAGTGAGACTCATTAACTCCATCAGACAACGGAGAAAGCCTCAACAATGAACGATCCGACCAATCAACCAGTCAACCAAGAGGACTGGAAAGTCGCCGCTCGAAGGAAGCCAAGTCGTTGAACGTATCAGAGCGCTGTCTCAGTTGCTCAAAGGTGCCGAAGGCCTTGATGCGACCGGCCTCGAACTCAAAGATGCAATCGGAGCGCATCACGGTGGAGAGGCGATGGGCGATCACCACCAAGGTGCAGCGGCGTCCGATCACTTCGATGGCATCCATCACCTCGGATTCGGTGCGGTTGTCGAGCGCGCTGGTGGCCTCATCCAGCACCAGGAACTTGGAATTACGGTAGAAGGCCCGCGCCAGCGCCAGGCGTTGCCGCTGCCCGCCTGACAGCCGGATGCCATTGTCGCCGATCGGCGTGAACAGACCCAGGGGAAGTTCGGCGACGATGTCGGCCAGTTGGGCGGCCTGGAGGGCCTCCCAGACCCGCATCTGATCGACCTCATCCACCTCTTCGGCAAAGGCGATGTTCTCGATGATGTTGCCGTTCAACAGATTGATCGCCTGGGGCACGTAGGCGCAGTTCGCCTGCCAGGCCGGCACGTCGGCATCCACCACCTCGATGCCATCCAGCTTGAG
>JBBQIH010000235.1:0-4516 GCA_038324725.1 Cyanobacteriota bacterium
CGAATCCGTGAAACGTGGGTGACAGCTCCCAGGGGGCGCTGGTACCTGAGCCAGCATCCGGTCATGCGACCGCCCGATCAAAATGCCAACACCCACGAGTCCGGCCGGATCCGCTGTGTTCCACCAGAAAGGCTCGAAGAAGGGTGATCCCCCACATGATGGCTTCCATCCCCTTGCTGAGGCCATGGCGCTTGCACCTCCGGCTCCCCACCCCGATGCCTTGGCGGCCATGCGCCTCAGCCCCGAGCCGTTCAACGCTGTGTGCATCGCCAACCCTCAGGCGGTGAAACCGGTGCCCGCAACAGCCGTTTGTTGATGCGCCTGCTGGCCTGGGCCGACCGCGTGGGCGGCTGGCGAGCGGTTCCCCGGGCTGAGGCTGGAGTTGACTGAGCTCTGGGAGGCCTGAGCGGGGGCGGAGGACAGCGGCAGGCGGAAGTGGCTTCATTGGTGCACGGCGCCGGCCGTAGGATGAAATTCTGAATTTCTGACACTGGAGGGCTGAATGGGTGGCCTCAAACGCGATGTGCTCACGGTGTCCAGCCGCGGCCAGATCACCTTGCCGGCTGGGATGCGCAAGCATCTCGGCATCGCCCCAGGCAGTGCCCTGATCGTTGAGGAGTTGGACGGTGAGCTGCGTCTGAAGCCGGCCGCCGTTGTCGAACTTGACCACTACAGCGACGCCCAGATCCAGGAGTGGGACAGCGCCGATGCGCTCCCGTCCGCTGAGCGCGATGCGATCCTCCAGCGGCTCAGCGGTCGGTGACGCGACTGTTTCTGGATGCCAATGTCCTGTTCACGGCTGCACACAACCCAAACGGCAAGGCAGCGTTTCTGATCAGTCTTGGCCGTATTGCTGATCTTCAATTTGCCACCAGTCCCTATGCCCTGGAAGAGGCCCGCAGAAATCTTGCCCGGAAAGCTCCCCATGCCCTCGGGGCGCTGGAGACCATCACAAAGCCCATTCATCTGGTGAGTGACCGTTCAGATCTGGCCTGCCCGTCCTGTCTGCCTGAGAAAGACTGGCCGATCTTTCGTGCTGCCCAGGCCTGTCAGGCAGATGGTCTGCTCACCGGTGACCTACGCGACTTCGGTCCGCTAATGAATGCTCCAGAACTCACCGATGGCCTGATTATACAAACCGTTGCTGACTTTCTGAACAGCCTGTGAATGACCAGTGTGCCCGGTGTCCGCGACGTTGGCTGATGGCAACTCAGAACCCTGCCAGCAGACCCTCCGCCCAATCAGGCAAAGAATCGACATCACGCTCGATCCTTCCGTGCCTCACCGTGAAGATAGGAGTGAAGGGATGGTCTGCTGAACTGTTGTCATAGACCCTGGCAATGTCGCAGAGCGGCAACGTCGTTCTCACGTGCTGCAGCAGCCTGAGGATGCGGCTCACCACCTTGTCAGCGGGGACATCAAAATCACCTTGGCTGATGCGCGCCTGGTTCAAGGCTGGGCTGTCGAGGTGAATCATCACCATGATCACCTGGTAGCCCAGTGCCTTGGCGCGGCCCACGAAGTCCACCTTGGAGGGGTGGGAATACACGGTTTCAAAACAGAAGCTCACGCCTCTGAGCAGAAGGTTGTGTCGCTGCTCTTCAGCCAGCTTGGCGGCGTCGTAACTGTGAGCCTCCGGGGAATCGGGATAGGCGACCCTGGCGAGCACATCGGCATTCACAAACGGCACGCCAAGGGGCTGGAGAGAGAGGCGATAGAATGTGGATGTTCCAGCCCCATCCCCTCCCACCAGCAGCCACAGCTGCCTGGGCTGGCTCAACGCGCCGGACGGCTGGAGGGCTCGTCGGCGATCGGCTCAACGGCCCCATCGCGAAAGGCCCCCACCCGTCGCGTGCCATCGGGGCCGATCTGTTCCAGGTGGCCAGGTTGGCGGATGGAAGCCTGATAGCGGAAGGCCGCCGTGCTTACGTTCTGGGCCAGGCTGCCTGACTCTCGATCGGCGTCGAGCGCTGCAAACACCTGCGCTGGGGCCACGATCGGTGCGGCAACAGGCTCAAGCCTGAGGCGCGTCAAGCCCGCAGCCACCTGGCGACCCAGGGCTGCCCAGTATTCGATCTGCTCGGCGGCACTGCGATGATGCCGGGCCCCGACCAGGGCGGCGCTCTCCATCAGCTCTCTCTGCAACCGCACCGCAGAAGCGGATTTCGGCATGGTGGGGAGCTCCCTCAACACGCATCACACATCACACATCAAGCGGAGCGGATTGCTACGAGGTCATCGACGCGGTACTGGCTGACGGCCAAGGACGCGCCCGAACCCATGCATGGAGCCCGCCATGAACGACACCGGCCTGGGAGGCTGCGCCAGCCTCTCGGCCTCACTTGCCCACGGGCGGAGCCATCAAGCTGTCAGGCCAGCACCTCGCGCGCCAGGGGCAGCGAAGCAAAGGGCCGCAAGGGGTGCTCCACACCGGCTCGCTGCCTTTGGCGAACCTGGCGGAATCCCAACTAAAATCCCTTTCACAGCTTGTGCTGGGGCCATGACGCTTGCACCTCCAGCGCCCCACCCGGATGCCTTGGCGCCCCTGCTCCTGCCCGCGGATCTGCGCCTCACCCCCGAGCAATTCGCCACCGTGTGCATCGCCAACCCCCAGGCGGTGCTGGAACTCACCGCCGAAGGCCAGCTGATCCACATGACGCCCACAGGCGGTGAAACCGGCGCCCGCAACAGCCGCCTGCTGATGCGCCTTTGCGCCTGGGCCGAGCGCATCGGCGGCTGGCAGGTGTTCGACAGCTCCACCGGCTTCCGTCTGCCCGATGGCTCAGTCCTCAGCCCCGACGCCTCCCTGTTGCGCCTGGAACGCTGGCAGGCCCTCACCCTGGAGCAGCGCCGCAGTTTCCCGCCCCTCTGCCCCGATCTGGTGGTGGAACTCACCAGCCCCAGCGACGCAGGCCCCCGTGGCCTCACCGCCCTGCGTCGCAAGATGGCCGCCTACCAGGCCAATGGTGCCCAGCTGGCCTGGCTGCTGATCCCCGAGCAGCAGGCTGTCGAGATCTGGAGCAGCGACACCCAGGGCGAGCCCCGGCGCCTCCAGGGGGCCATCACGCTGGAGGGTGGCGAACGATTCCCTGGGCTGAGCCTGGCGCTGGCTGAGATCTGGGAAGCCTGAACGTCGTCGCCTTGCGGCGGTCGCTCCGGCCCTCGCCAGAGGCGGCGAATGGACCTCTTCTGCCTACGATTGACCCATGCCGTTTCCCAGCATCAGCCACGATCCCGCCATGATGGGCGGCAAGCCCTGCATCCGCGGGCTGCGCATCACGGTGGGCACCATCGTGGGTCTGATGGCCAGTGGAAGCAGCCGCGAGCGCGTACGGATCCTGCCGCTGAACAGGCAAGGCTGACCGTCCCAGTCGGATCGAGGCAATTGATCATCAGGTGCTGCGAAAGCAATGCGACGCAATGTCCCTGCTGGAGGCGATCCATGTCCGGCGAAGATTAGACTTGCGACCGCCTACATCGTTGACGCCGGGCAATCCGCCGCACTGAAGGAAGAAGTCTCATTCCCTACTCATTCGGAGCATCTCCTCGAGTTGTTCCCGCAACAACGGGAATTGCCGATAGGCCTCCCATACGGCTTCAAGATCCATCTGGTCAACCGCGTGAATCAGTAAGTCACGCATGCCTGCCATGGCTCGCCAAGGACTATCAGTCTGAAGGTTCCTGAAGTCAAGTCCAACACGACAAGAATGTCGCGGAGAGTCTCACGATCGCGCCCGCTCGTCAAAGCGCCACGGCCTCCGCTTCCACCCTCTGGCGCAGAGAAGGTTTGAGGTTGCGGCGTCGAATCAGCTCCACGTTCTGTTCCAGCAAATCCTCCAGTGCCAGCTTGAGGGCGGCGTGGTCAAACAGGCTGGTGCCCGGGGGAAAATCAACCAGCAGGTCAACATCGCTGTCTCGGTTGGCTTGATCACGCGCCACCGAACCAAACACCGCCAGGTTGCTGGCTCTTTACTTGGCCAACAGAGCCACCAGCTGAGGCGCGAGAGCCTTGAGTTCAGCGAGTTGCATGACGGTGGTCAAGCCAACTTCATCCTACTGAGCTCCACCCTCACCCTCCCGCCCCCATCCGCGCCTCTGTCTCGATCCGCTGGGTGCCGCCGCCGGCCGGCTCAAACTCCTGGCGCAGCTGCAGGTGCAGCAGCCCGTCGGGCTCCAGGGCGGCCGCCAGCCCTGGAACGGCGAGGCCATCGAGCAGCATCCGGTTCTGGGCCATTCCGGGGCTGGGTTCGCCGTGCAGCCCGAAGGCCGGGCCGCAGCGCAGCACCACCCCCCACACCAGCAGCCCGAGGCAGGCCGCCAGCAGCGAGAAGCCCGCCGGCCCCCTGATGGGACGTCCGTGGACAGACAGCAAGGCCATGGCGCGGCTCCAGAAAGGGGCAAAGGGCGGTTCAGGACGGGGGTCGGGCAGGCAGTCGCCCGGCCTGCCGCCCCAAAGGGAAGGCCCGAACGAGGCTTGATGAAGCTGGCGCTGGAGCCATGACGCTGGCAGCTCCAT
>JBBQIH010000236.1:0-4515 GCA_038324725.1 Cyanobacteriota bacterium
GCCGCCGGCGGGGTGGCGGTGGGGCGCGTCACGCCCTCGGTCTCCCCTCCGGTTTCGCTGCCGCCCTCGCTCCGGTCGGGGCGGCGCGGTGGCGGGGCGGTGGGACGGCCGGTGGGTTTCTGGAGCTGCATCAGCTCGCCGGGGGCCATCGGCTTGCGCATGCCGGCCGGGATGCCCGGGCGGCCGGGGGCTGCCGGACGCCCGGCGGCGGCGGTGCCGGGACCCGCCGAGTCGCGGCGGATCGGCTTGCCGACCAGCTCAAGCGGCGTGGGGCCGGGCCGGCCCGGCGTTGTGCCGGCCCTGGAGCCAGCGCTGCCGGGTCGGATCGGTGCGGGCGTACCAGGACGCTGGGGGCGGGCCGACGGTGGTGCCGGCCGGCTGCTGGTGGCGCCCTGGCCGGGCTGCGGACGTCCGACCAGTTGGGGCCGGGTGGCCGGGGGGCGGGTCGGTGCGGCGCCCGTGGCGCCCTGCACGGGTCGGCCCGGAGCCGGTGCGGGAGGCCGCTGGGGGGAGCCGACGCGCACGGGCGGCTGGGAGGTGCGGTTCACCGGAGCCGGGCTGCTGGGCTTGGGTGCTGCCAGGGGCTTGGCCGGTGGAGCCACGGAAACGGCGCGGGCCGGGGCCGCCGGCAGCGGGCGGGCCGGCAGGCCGCCGGCAGCGGGCGACGTGGCCGTGGGGGCCGGGGCCGCAGCAGCCGGTTTGCCCATGATCGTGGGCGGACGAACGGCCGGTTTGCCGGCTTCGACCGGTCGCGGCCGGGCCGGGGACGGTGCCGGAGCTCCGGGGGGCCTGGGACGAGCCGCAGGTGGCTCGGGACGGGAGGGTGCGGGGGCGGAGGCCGCTGGCGCAGGACGCGGTGCGGGGGGGCGGCTCGCGGGCGGGGCCGGGGTGGCGGGTGCCGTCGCGGCGGGCGGAGTGCTGGCCCTGGGCGCCGCCACGGGTGCCGGCGCGGCTTTCTTCACCGCCAGGATCGCCTTGGCCGGGGTGGCGGGTGCCGCAGGTTCGGGCCGCGACGGGGCCTGGCCGCCGACGTTGACGCCGATCAGCGAACGGATGCGGGTCGCCTCGTCATCACTGATCGAGCTGCTGTGACTCTTGGCCGCAATGGAGAGCTTCTCGGCGGCATCGAGCACGTCCTTGTTGTCCAGGCCCAGGTCCTTCGACAGCTCGTAGATTCTCACTTTGCCGCTGCTGGTCATTCAGAAAGGTCTCCGTACGGTGGGGCCGAAAGGACCCCGGGGCCGCACACACGTGGCGACCATGGTTCATCTTGCCTCAGAGGTTGCGGGGCCGATCGCTCGAGACGTGCCTCGAGGCTGGTGATGATGGCATCGCTGACGGCACAGCGGAGGCCGCGCTGGAGGCGGCGGCGGCGACGGGCTTCCTCCAGGCAGCTCGGCTCGGGGCAGAGGTACGCCGAGCGACCCATGCCCCGATCCAGGCTCACCGTCCCGTCGGCCTGACGCACCACACGCCAGAGCAGGCTGCGGTCGCAGAGGCGGCGACAGGAGACGCAGCGGCGCAGCACCGGGCGCCTCGCGGGCGACGTCACCGGACGTCCTCGCCGGTGACGGCCTCGGCCGGGTCTTCGTTCGGGGCCGGGTCTTCGGAATCGGCCTCGGGCTCGGCCTGCTCGTCGATGGGCTCTTGGGCGGGAACGCCGTCTTCGCCCTCCTCGAGTTCGTAGGACTCTTCGTCCTCGGGCAGGGGGTAGAGCTCACGCAGGCGGGCATCTTCCTCGGCCCGGGTGGCCTGCTCGGCCTCCAGACGGGCCTCGGCTTCGGCCTGCAGGGCCTCCTCCTCCTGGCGCTGGGCGATCAGGGTCGCCACCGTCTGGTCCTCGCTGATCTGGTCGTACTCCTGGGCATTCTTGATGTCGATCTTCCAGCCGGTGAGCCGGGCCGCCAGGCGAACGTTCTGACCCTCCCGGCCAATGGCCAGGCTCAGCTGGTCGTGGGGCACGAGCACGTGGGCGTGGTGCCCTTCGGGATCCACCAGGCGGACCATCTCCACCCGCGCCGGGCTGAGGGAGTTGGCCAGATACTGCGCCGGATCAGGAGACCAGCGGATCACGTCGATCTTCTCGCCCCGCAATTCGTTCACCACCTGCTGGATGCGGGAGCCTCGGGCGCCGATGCAGGCCCCCACCGGATCCACTTCCCTCTCGACACTGTCGACAGCGACCTTGGTGCGGGGGCCGACGGCGCGGGAGGGGGGATTGGCTTCCCTGGCCACGGCGACGATCCGCACCGAGCCCTCCTGGATCTCAGGCACCTCGTTCTCGAACAGATAGACCACCAGGCCCGCATTGGCCCGGGAGACGAACAGCTGGGGGCCGCGACGGGAGACCTCGCTGACCTCCTTGAGGAACACCTTGAAGGTGGCATTGGCGCGGTAATTGTCATTGGGAAGTTGGTCTCGGCGGGGCAGTTCCGCCTCCACCTCCGGCCGGCCCAGGCCGCTGCTGACGGCCATGATCACGCTCTGGCGCTCGAAACGAATCACCCGGGCGGTGAGCACGGGATCCTCCAGGTCGGCGAATTCCTCCTGGATCATGCGGCGCTGCTGGTCCCGCAGCTTCTGGGCCAACACCTGCTTGGTGGTGGCGGCG
Organism: Cyanobacteriota bacterium; assembly: GCA_038324725.1. Lineage (GTDB taxonomy): Bacteria > Cyanobacteriota > Cyanobacteriia > PCC-6307 > Cyanobiaceae > Cyanobium. Next base: position 2,612 of record JBBQIH010000236.1, read on the forward strand.
GCCATGCGGCCGAAATCATCCTTCTCCGGTGTCACGTCCAGCACCACCGTGTCGCCGATCTGGGCGTCTTCCGCCACCTGGCGCACCTCTTCGATGGCGATCTGGTGGTCGTCGCTCTCCACCTCCTCGACGATGATCTTGCTGGCCAGCACCCGATAGCCCTCTTCCTCGAGATCGAGAGCCACATCGAAGTTGCTGAAGTAGTCCTCCTCGAAGGGGTCCTCGCTGATGCCCAGGTAGAGGGTACGGCGGTAACGCTCGTAGCCCTTCAGCAGCGCCTCCCGCAGGGCCGCCTCCACCACCTGAGGAGCCAGCTTCTTCTCGTCGCTGATGTCCTCGATCAGGTTGTTGAGACCGGGGAGCAGAACCAGGGCCATGAACTCGGAGGCAGATGGGATGAAAGGGAAGAAGGATGAACCGGAGCGGACCAGGTGAACCGGGGCGGCTCAGGAATCGGGCGGAGCTTCGCTGAGCCGCACCCGCAGCACCTCGTCGCGGGGGATGCGCAGGATGCGGCCGCGCTCATTGAGCTGCACCACCTGGTCATCCCGACCCAGCAACAGGCCGGTGCGGCGCACCTCCGCAGCGCCGGCTTCCTGGCGGATCAGCTCCACCGGAAAACCACGGAAGCTGACGAAGTCCCGGTCGGTGAGGAGTTCTTCTCCGATGCCGGGGCTGCTCACCTCCAGCACATAGGCCATGGTCAGCAGACCCGACGCTTCAATGGCCTCAGCAAGGGGACCACTCACGGCGGCGCACTCGTCGAGATTCACGTCGGTGCCATCGGCGCGCTGAACCCGCACGACGACCGTGAGGGGGATGCGGTGAGCCAGCACCTCAACCGATTGCACCGTGAGGTGCGCTTCCTGGACCAGTGGCCGGGCCAATGTCTCCAGGTCGTCGGTAAGGGGATCGGGCAAGAACGTGCGGCGCGGGCGGGATGGTCCGCCGTGCGCTGCAGTGTTCACTGCCCCCTACCAGCGGCGAAGCCCCTGTCAGGGGGAACGTCATCCGGGAAAAGGGTGATGCCCGGCGGGCACTGATTCACCCTAAGGGATTGACCCCCGGGGGGCTGGGCAGCTCCAGGACTGGAGCTTCCGCGTAGTAGTCGTTGGCGCTGACCTCGCCCCGCTGGCTGAGGTCCTGGTTGAGGCATTGGCCGCACTGCTCAGGGGTGCGCAGGAACTGGCAGACCCTGGCCCAGAGCTTGGCGCGGCTGCCGGGAGCCCCCTGGCTGAAGTGCACCAGGTCGTTGCCGCCGGCCATTCCCTGGATCTCCACCTTGCAGAGGGTGCAGCGCTGCCGGGTGCCGGGAGTGATCGTGGCCATGGCCTCGGGGAGGACTGGGGGCAAAGTTAAGCCGATTCAGGTCGAGTGGTCCTGCCAGGGGCCTGCCGGAGTGGTCTGCCATGCGAATTCTTCAACTGAGCGATCCCCATCTGCTCGCCGATCCCGCCGGCCGCTGCCATGGCCGGCCGGCGTTGGCGCTGCTGCGCCATGGGCTCCAGCAGGCCCTCGGCCAGCTTCAGGCAGTTGGGGAGAGCCCCGATCTGCTGCTGATCAGCGGCGACCTCTGCGATGACGAAAGCTGGGGCGGTTACGTCCGCCTGGGGGAACTGCTGCAGGCGCTGCCGCTGCCGGTGGCGTTGCTGGCTGGCAACCACGACCAGCCCGCCCTGCTGCGCGCCGCCCTGGGGCGCCGGGCCGTGATCGCCCCGGCCCTGGTGCGCTGCGGCCAGGGCTGGCTGCTGCTGCTCGACAGCCACCGCAGCGGTGACACCGGCGGCGCGCTGGGCCCGCTCCAGCTGGACTGGCTGCAGCGCCAACTGGCCGCCGCCGCGCCGGCCGCGGGCCAGCCCCTGCTGGTGGCCGTCCACCATCCCCCGGTGCCGATCGGCGATGCC